>JANJUO010000253.1 GCA_024710535.1 bacterium | reverse complement strand
CCTACCGAACATCCATTTTCCAAAAATTTAATTGAATTCAATAATGTTTGCGTTGGTTCAACAAAAAGAGACACATTATACATCAAAAATTTATCATTTTATCCTACTGAAATCGAAATTTCATTGGCTGGTTTGCATCCAAATTTCTTCAAATTAATTCAACCAAATCAATGGCATACAATTCAGCCTTGCGATTCTGTTGAAATCATTGTTGAATTCACATCAACTGCTATGATTGATAGATATGCAGATCTGGATATTAGATTTTATCCGAATGATCCTGTTAAAACTAAAGTTATGACTTTGAATATCGTTGGAAAAGGCATCCAATCAACTGCGAGCCCAGAATCTCTCACTCTTGAATTGAATCCGGCTCCGGTTGGAGTTCGAACTACTGTTGCTCAAAAATGGACAACAAAAGGTTTGAATGAAACGATTTATGGTTTTGACAAATTAGAATTCAATCAAGCAATAAATCTAAAAACACCATTGCCAAAAGTTATATGGAGCAGTGGCTCAGATTTGGAATTTGAAGTGTTTCCGCAAGATACCGGCTGGACCGAAACAAAATATAAACTCTACATTCAGCCATGTAATAAAGATACAATAATTACAATTCGAGCTTATGGAACTTCTCCAATAATAAAATCAATGGATAAAATTGAAATTAATGCTGATTGCGGCAAAGATAAAATTGATACAATTTACATTTATAATACCGGCAATGCAAACTTGCGAATCGAGAAGACTGAATTTGTTGAGATAAATTCCCCACTGGAAATTCTGGGATGGGCATATAACGAAGCAAATCCGGTGAGTATTGCGCCCGGTAATGTCAAAATGCTTATTGTAAAATATAATAAGAATTTTGGCTCAGGAAAATATACGCTAAAGATTACAAATAATGATTCCACAAAGGCACGCGGTATAAAAAATCCATATTTTATTGAAGTAAACACAACGCAAAATTATTCGGAATTCCAAACTCCAATGATTATTGATTTTGGAAATGTTTGCTTGAATGAAGTTAAAGAGCAAGAAATTGCTGTGAAAAATTTTGGGAAATTGAATGGTTTGATAAATGATCCAAATTTCAAATCAGAATACTTCAAAATTGAAGCAGAAGAAGTTTATAAAATTTTGGTAAAGCCCGATGAATTTTTCTATTCAAAAGTTAAGTTCACAGCCAAAAAAGCTGGTTATATCGAGGAACTTGTCAAATTCCCAATACTTCCTTGCAATGATACTCTTGTATTTGTTTTGAAGGCAAATGTAGTTACTAATATCTTGGAATTATCTCCGAGTACTGTAGATATTTATACAAGAAAGGATATTACAGAAACCGCTACTATTCGAGCAACTTCAAAAGGCAATTCCAAAATTGATTTGGTAAAAATATATTTGGAGCCTCCAACTTCGGATTGGGAAATGAAATTTACACCAATTTTGAATATTCTTATGGAGCCACAGGCATTCGTTGATTTTAAATTTGAATTCAAACCATTGAACGATTCGGAGTATAAAGGCAAATTATGCTTTGAATATTCAGGTTTATGCCCATCGAAAGAGTGCGTAGATATTAATTTATCAAGCAAAGCACGATTTGTTGCCGCAGACAAGGATACACTTGATTTTGGAATAATAAAATGCGATAAGTCAACCAAAACTATGGAGTTTAATCTTGCTAATTATGTAATTTTGGCTGATACAATTACTGCATATAAACTAACGGGTAGTTCCGCATTTGTTTGGAAAAACAAGTTTAATTTACCACATATTCTTAATTACGACAACCCTGAAAAAATTATTGTTGAATTTACACCTAATGATTACGGAAAATTTACTGCTGATTTGGAATTCGAAACATTTAGTCCTGATGCGCAGAAAATTATTGTTCATTTGAAAGGTGAATTTAATGCTCCCGATTCCAAGCCGGAAGTTTATGAAATTGACTTTGGAAACGTGGAATTTTGCCAGTCGATAATTAGTAAATCAATAAAAATCAATAATATTGGTAATATTGACGATGAACTTGATGTATCAAAATTAACTCAAAGTGACTATTTTGACATTCTATTTCCAACACTATTCAAAATTCAAGCAGGAAAATATTCAATTGCTGAGTTCAGTTTTGATGCAGGAAAAATTAAAAATATTGGTCAGTTTGAAGAAATATATAAATTTACAAGTGTGATTTGTGGAAAAGAATTTTTGATCAAACTTAAAGTTAATATCATAAAGCCGGAAATTCAACTTACATCATCTGTTGTTGATTTTGGCACGGTTTGGATGGATGAAACAAATGTTAAGCAATTGCAATTAAATAATTTAAGTAATGTTGATATTACAATTAAAAATATCATTTTGATTGAAGATAATTTCAGTCAGATCAAAATCACTCCAATACCGAAATTTGTTATTCCTGCTAATCAATTTAGATTTGTTGACGTTGAATTTACTGCAAAATCCGAAGGTAATTTCAATCCAAAAATTAATTTTATTTATCAAACAAATTGCATCGACAGTGTTGAAGCAGAAATTAAAGCAAGTGTTCCAACAGAGTATTACCCAATCAAATTGAAATTTTTGCATCACCAATCCAAGCCGGGCGATAATCTTACAATTCCATTGATTTTAGAATCCAAAGTAGATAGATTTTCAACTGATTTAATAAAATTTGCATTCAAATTCAATAAATACTTATATTATCCTAAAAAGCTTTTTGTGAATTTCAAAAATTCGTATCAGGAAATTGATTTTAATTATTCAGAAGGTACGATAAGTGGTGTTATTACTGGTGAATATGCCGAAAATTTGCTGAAAAATTCAGGTGAGATAATGAAAATTGATGGTTATTCTATGGTATATGTGCCGGATACAACATCATTAGAAATATATGAATTTGATTTGAATTCAAGCAAAAATTATCAAATTACAATTGAAGATGGCTCTTTGAAACTTATCGACTATTGCGTTCCATCTGGAGCATTAAATCGCTTGTTACGTTTGCCGCTTGCTGAATTGAATGTTATTAATGAGCCACAAGGAAGTGAAATTTTAATTAATTTCAAAAAAGATGGCGCTACAGTTACTGGAGAATTAAGTATATATAATGTTGCTGGCGAATTGGTATATTTCAATTCAAATATTAATATTTCGAGCAATGAAATAGAAATAAAAGTTCCAAAAAATACTTTATCAAATGGTAAATATTTTATCAAACTCGAAACTTCCGAAAATCAAATAATTAACAAACAAGTAATAATATATAAATAATTCAATATTAATGCAGTAGAAATCAATAAATATTGATTTCTACTGCAAAAAAAGCATAAAAAGCAAAAAATATTTTTTTATTAATAAAAAAAATTGATAATTTTGTACTTTGTTATAGTATAACTAATTAACAACAATTTAAAGGATATAATTGAAGTCATTACCTAATCACTCACCTCAAAGAGGAGCAAAAGAAACTCAGAGAGCTCATAAGATCAATAACGAAATAAAATCGCCTGAAGTTAGATTGATTGATTCTGAAGGCAAAATGCTCGGCATTGTTAAAAGAATCGATGCCATCAAAATGGCAGAAGAAAAAGAAATGGATCTTGTAGAAATTGCTCCGCAAGCAACTCCGCCGGTTTGCAAAATTATTGATTATGGAAAGTTCATTTATGAGCACCAGAAGAAAGAAAAATTGCAGAAGAAAAATCAATTGCAACAGCAAATGAAGGAGGTTCGTTTCAAATGGCGCACAGATACGCACGATTTTAATTTCAAAGTTCGTCATGCAAGAGATTTCATAGAGGAAGGCAATAAAGTAAAAGCATCAGTTATGTTCCGTGGTCGTGAAATTACACATCAGGAAATCGGTCGTGAGCTTCTCACTCGATTTGTCCAAGAGATGCAAGATGTTGCAAAAGTGGATTCTGATTTGAGATTCGAAGGAAAAAATCTTTCTGTGATTATGACCCCAGACAAAACTAAAAAGAAATAAATAGAATCAAATAGATTTAAAATTAATGAAAATAATTTTTGTAATTATTTTCATTTTTTTTGCTTAATTTTATAAGTTTGAACCTTGTATAAACTGAATATTTAATGGATAAATTATTTTATGAATAATAAATTGTATTTGATTGATGGTATGTCTTTGGTTTTTCGTGCATACCATGCTTTGTTTTCTTCAGGATTGAAAACTCCAAATGGTGAGCCAAGTGGAGCAGTTTTTGGCTTTACAAATCTGATAACTTCATTGCTCGAAAAGGAAAATCCGGAATACATTGCCGTTGTTTTTGATACATCGCACCCAACTTTCAGGCACGAACTTTATCCCTTATACAAGGCAAATCGATCCGCTTGCCCTGAAGACCTTGTTCCACAAATTCCTAAAATAAAAAGTCTGCTCGATTTGATGAAAATTCCAAGATTGGAACTTCCCGGATTTGAGGCAGATGATCTTATTGGAACTTATTCGAAACTTGCATCAGATAGCGGCTTTGAGGTTGTATGCGTTACTTCTGATAAGGATTTTTATCAATTAGTTAATGATAAAGTGAAACTTTATAAGCCAGGTAAAAGAGGCGAGGATTTTGAAATAATTGATATTAATGGAGTTGCCGAAAAATTTGGAGTTGAGCCAAGTCAGGTTATTGATGTTCTTGCACTAATAGGGGATAGTTCGGATAATGTTCCCGGGGTGAAAGGAATTGGCGAAAAATCAGCAATACCCCTCGTACAAA
>JANJUO010000230.1 GCA_024710535.1 bacterium | reverse complement strand
TAGAAGCGAACCGGAATCTGAAAGCTGAAACTTGAAAAATTGTCGATTGTATCGGTATAGCATGAAAACATCAGAAATACCGGCAAAATCAACAGTGCTATTATAATAATTTTTTTCATTTTCTTTCTCCATTATTAATTTTTGGGAATTTTAACTTCGACTACAACTGTTCTGCAATAGAATCTGCCTTCAGGTGAATTGTTATCATAAATAAGTTCGCCCTCACCTTTTCCAATTGCTTGAGCATCATCTCTATGCAATGCTTTAACAGTTGATTTTGCTCTATCAGTTGATAATTTCAAGTTGTGATCTTCGTTACCAATTCTGTCTGTGTAGCCAATCACTCTAATAAGAGCATTTTCGGGAGTTTCTGCTTTGATAAAATCAACAATTTTCTGATTTGCAGAGCCCAAAGTTGCTTTATTGAAATCAAAAAGAATCAAATTATAATAATTAATAATTGTATCTTTTGTGGCATTTTCCTGCTTTTTCTTCACAGTCATATATTCAACAGGTATAGATTTCACAGGCGTGAAAGTGGTTTCGTTATCTTTATCAGTTAATTTCATCGAATAATTCAATTCTTTTCCCATTTTTGTTTTTAGAGATTCTTCATTCAAAAGACTCCAATCCAAATTCTGTGGAAGTTCGTTTGTTCCATTGAATTTCTTACCTGAACCGCCTTCAACAGAAGCATTAACTTCCCATTCGGTCATATCTTTACCATCAATAATACGAGGTTTGAATCGGATATTGTGTGGCTTCATTCTTCTAATTGTATCGTCTATAATTGATGGAGCAGTTACTTCCCAAATATCGGATGAGATTTCCACGCGTCTATTTTCTTCGATACCATCAGGATCTTTGCTGTTTGATGCTTCTTTTGGCAAATTTTGAGATTTCACGATTAATCTTTTTTGATCGATTCCCCACACATTCACAAAATAATCTCTGACTGATTCGGCTCGTTGTTGCGATAGTTTTTTGTTGTTTTTCTCTTTGCCAATATTAGAATTCGTACCAGTAATTGTTAGATTTGCAGTTGAGAATTCAGTTAATCTTTGCCCAAGAATGTTTAATATATGGTAATAATTCTCAAGCGAACTCTGCCCAAGCAAATCTGCTTTGCTAAATTTTGTAGTCTGCTCAGAATTCAGCATTTTATATCTTGGAGGAATTTGTGCGGAATTATCATCAAAGAAAATAAATGGCAAAACTGCTCGCATTTGGCGAGATTGAAATTCTTCAATCAGAATCTTATCCAAAGGTGCTTCAGTTTCGTCATCATAAGCAACTGCTGAAATTTCGCCTTCCAAAGGAATTTTTCTCTTCATTGAAACTGCCATAGTTGGAATCACTTTTGGAGTCATTTTTGGAAAACTATATGCAATTGGCGGAGCAGCAGCCGGCTCAGGAATTGGAATTGTATCAATAAATATTTCAGGAATTACTTGCGGCTCAATAATCCAATAAGAAAATCCAGCACTCAAAATCGGCTGAGCGGCATAAGTAATATCTCCATGCAATTCCAAAGCACCAATTTTATATGACATTCCACCTGTCAATCGAAAATTATTGAATGTTTCGATTGCCATATTGAATGGATCGGAATTACGAATTTCTTCATAAGGACTATCGATATATTTATCCACAAGCGTATCTTTTACTCTGATCCCTTTAACCGAACCGGAAAAACTCTCGTATTGAGTTCCCGCATAAAATGTCAAACCAGACTCTAAAGTTTTGCTGAAATGAGCCCCAAAATTCATTCCGGAAATTTCTACTCCGGGATCTCTGCTCATTGAATGAAATGCTCCATGCAAAGCCAGAGAATATCCATCGTCTTTATTGAATAAATCAAAAAGTTGGTCAATATTCTGATTTGCACCGATCATAAAATAATTCAATGCGGCATCACTAATTGGAATAAATAGATAGCGGAATCGAATTTCTGTGAATGTCGGCAAACCAAAAATCAATTGCAAATTTGGTAAGCCGGGCATAAATCCAACTTCTTGCCCTTCGATAAAAGCAACAGTTGTTTGAGAACTATCCGGTAATTTGTGATTCTGTGGAGCGGCAAAAACAGGGGCAGACGCACTGCCGTATATAGTTGGCTCCAGCACATAGCCGGAAAGATTTAGTCTTAAATTAGATCCACGCAAATCAGCATTATCAACAACATTTGTATTGCCGAAATATTCGGGCAATGCGGCGTTATAATTCAGGTGACTGCTTGGGATAATCATTCCCATTAAAGATAAATCAATAGCCAGCGACCAGTCTTCGTGATATTTGGCAGTAGTAAACAGATTGGAGTGCCAACTTTCTCCAATAGTTGTAAAAAATGGTTTCAAATAGCCGGAGGCATTTTCCGATGTAATTAGTTTGAATTCACGGCTGAGTTCAAGCTCGCCTTGAGAATAAACTCCCGAACAACTAATTATTATCAATGCCAAAAACTGTAAAAAGAACTTCTTCATTCGCGACCTCAAAAATGTTTTTCGATTTCGTTCAATTTATTAATTCAAAAAAATGCAAATAAATTGACAAAAGCAAATAATATTTTATTTTTTTTGATTTTTATAACTATTCAATCGTTTTTGATTTTTCTGTTTTTAAAAAACAATTAATGTATGCAGATAACAAAATGTTACAAGATTAAAATTCCTTGAAATTCACTTCGGAAATTTCAAGGAATTATATTATTCATTTAATTGTCAAATTTGAAAATTAGATATTATATATTTTTTTTTGGGTAAGTAGTTAACTAAGTAGCTTCATAATTGCTCTAAAATAAATATTATCTGCTTAATGAATTCCCATTGTTTATAGATAATAGCAAACTATAATTTCTCACAAAAGAAGATAAATGGAAACATTATAAAGAGTTAGATAATTGCGTATTATTAACTATATTCAGTTTTACGAATTATAAGATATGCGAATTGTACCAGTATAGAATGAAAATTTGCTTGTTAAAAACAACTTTGTGTATATATTATTTTTATTCACCTGAATAGTTGCAATAAATAATGTACATTTTTTTGCACAGAAATAGAAATAATATTGATAATTTTAAAAAAATATAAAAAAAATGAAAAAATTATTTTTGTGTATTAAAAAAAAGTGTTAAATTGCTTTCGTGTTTGTTACAATTTCTAAAACACTTGTTTGATTGATAATTGAAAATAATTTTATAACATATTTTAAACAAACGTTATTTTTTGTTTTTGGGAGATTTTATATGAAACGATTTTTTATGTTTATTTTAGCAGCGGTTTTAACTGTTGCATTGTTCACAGCTTGTGAAGGTCCTGCTGGTGCCGATGGTGCTAAAGGCGATACTGGCGCTGCTGGCGCTAAAGGCGACACTGGTGCCGCTGGTAAAGATGGCGAAGGTGTTCAAAATTGTAAATCATGCCACGGTACAGACAAAATGCTTACTGCAATGGCGCAATATGATTTATCATTGCACAACAAAGGTATTGTATATGAAGAAGAAGCTGGCCGCGTTGCTTGCGGTGCTTGCCATAGTGGTGACGGCTTTAGAGAATCAGTTGCTTTAGGTCAATTAGATGCTAAAACTACTGCAATTTCAAAAATCAATTGCTATACTTGCCATCCAATTCATACTACTTGGACAGACAAAGATTTTGATGTTGTTGTTAAATCAAAATTAACAATGAGATTCCCTGCCGGTGCAGAACATGATTTCAAAGGTGTTGGTAACTTATGTGCTCGTTGCCATACTGCACGTGTTTATGTGCGTACAACTGGTACTCATGACTCAATTAGCCCTGCAAGTTCTTCATCAACTTATTCAAGATTTGGACCTCATTATGGTACTTCAGCAAACGTATTCGCTGGAAAAGGTTTGAATGAAATAGCTGGACCAGAATCATATCCAACAAACAATGTTCATGCTAACCTTGCAAAAGGTTGTGTAACTTGTCACATGGGTACTTTAGCTACTAATCCTGCTGTTGGTGGTCACTCATTCTTAATGACCGCAGCTCAGATTGCAACTGCAACTGATACTGCTTCAACAAATACTTATGAAAAAGATTGCAAAATGTGCCATAGTACAAAAACTGAAATTTCTGGTATTACAAAAGGTAAAGAAATTGCAACTATGCTTACTGAAATCAGAAGAATTCTTATCAACAA
>JANJUO010000228.1 GCA_024710535.1 bacterium | reverse complement strand
ATAAATGTTATTAGTTTTAATAATAATTTGATATTTATAAAAAATTATTTTGATAAATAAAATATAAAAGCATAAGTTTGGCATAATATTTTCATATAATTTTTTGGAGTTTTTGGCGGATATTGGACACAAAAAAGGAGAGAAGGCGAAAATTTACCAAAGAAAAAATGTTGTTTTATTGAAAATTCAGTAATTTTACGTAAAATAGGGTAGGAAAAAAAGCATTAAATTTGTAATGTGATAGAATATAAAATTTGAAATTAATTTATTTATAATTTTTACATTTTCAGGGGTATTTATGAAACAAAAACTACTTAGAAGCTACATATCGGCAATCGCCCTTATGGTTGGCTTAACTTTCTCCGCTTCTGCTCAACAGTTTGTGAGCGAGAGTGGTTCATCCTACAATGCAAGTTGTAGGGCAGTATTAAAATTTAAACAAAATGACGCCACGCCTGTTGTGAATAATGGAACTGCAAATGAAGGTACTGTTGGTAATCCAATTGACGGCACTGTTGAATATGCATCATCAGTTGATGGACAAACTGTGCTTGGTTTGTTCTATGAAAAATTGGTATTATCTGGTGGAAAAAAAACAGTTATAACTGATGTTAGTATTGTTGGACAAGCATGTAATGTTGGTACAGCATTAACTGGCTATCTAAATTTAGAAACATATCCTTATTATGTTGCAACAGCAACTGACATTGTTACTTATCAAGGTATATTTAATTACGCAAGTGATTTACCACAAACAATTTACCCTGAATATGCTACAACAGCTGGTACTGATATGTATAACACTTTAAACTTGAGTGGTACTGGAATTAAAACAATTGGAGCAGGTACACAAGTTGGTACTGGAACATTAACAACAGCTGCTACAACTCCTTTAGAAGTAGATGGCATTATTCAAGTTGGTGCAGGACCATCAACAGTAAGCGGAACATTAACTCTTAATTTAGCTGCATCAGAATTTAATTTAACAAATGGCAATGTTACATTTGAAAATGTTGTTACTTTAACTGATGGTACTTTAGAACTTACAAGTACAGGTAATGCTACTTTTGATGGAGATGTTGATATTACTGCTGGATCTATTGCTTTATCAAGCACAGGTAATGCAGAATTTAATAATCCTGTTACTTTAAATGGCACAGGGGCTGATATTACTTTGTCAGGTGCTGGAAATGCAACTTTTGGAGATAATGTTACAGTTACAGAAGGTTCATTGGTTGTTGCTGATAATGCTGCTGGTGATTTAATTATTGAAGATGGTGTTACATTAGCATTAGGTGCTGATGGTATTGTAGATTTAGGTATTGGTGCGGATTTAGTAATTACAGGTAGCTTTACTAATAGTGGAAATGGTACTAATCTCATTTTCGATTGTGCATCTATTGTAACTTATAATGGAACGGGAGGTCAAACAATTTTAGGAACAGTTGCAACTAACCCTTATGGAAATTTGTTAATGTCTGAGTCAGCTAAAACAGCAGGTGATGATATTTACTTGTGTACAAATTTCTCTTTGTCTGATGGTAATTTAGATATGGATGGAAATACCTTATATATGACATCTTTAACTTCTAATCCTTACTATGGTTTGGCACTTAATGGTTCAACTGTAACTGGAAATGGTCTTGAAGAAGTATTAGGTAAATTTAATCGTGTAACGAGCGCAGCAGGTACATACAGATTCAATAATAATATGACTGATGTAACTTTAACAAATGCAAATTTAACTTCATTTGAACTTAATGTATTGCCTGGAACAAATCCTAATAATTATGATCCAGCTACAGATGTTAATAGAAAAGTTAATATTACATACTCTCCAGCACCAGCATCTGATGATGCAGAAAATTTTGATTTGAAAGTTGGTTATAGATATGAAGAAGGTCCAATCGCTACAACATATTGGGATGCTACTTATACACAAGCTTCAATAAGAATGTGGGAAGGTAACGGAACTGATGATGAAGAAAAAATTGGTACTGGTGTACCTCCTGTAAGAACTCCTGCCGTTGCTGGAACTTCTCTAGGTGCAATTAAGTTATCAAGTATTGGAAATTCACTTTCATCATCAACTCCAAATAGTATTGGTCTATTAGCAAGTACTAATGATGTTATTCTTAGATCTGGTCCTACAACATTCTACTCAGTTAATGATGGCCGCTGGACAAATCCAAATACTTGGGATGAAGGAGAAATACCACATCAAGATGATAATGCTGAAGTAAGAACTGTTGTTTATGTTGGTATTGATGGTGTTGATGGAACAAGTGTATTTCATCCAGCTACTGGTAATCAAACTCCTGAATCAACAGAATATGGAACAGACCCCGCAGCAAATAAGATTACAATTGCTAATTTAGATAATGCTGCTTTGATAATTGGTAATGAAGATAATGGTTCAACACCTGGTTATGTATTTAAAACAAAATTAACAAGTGATTATTCTTTTGTTAATAACAATACAAGATCAAGTTCACTTGCATTCCCATTAGTAGAAACAAAAGCTAATATTGTTGCAACTGATTTGAATGGTTTATGGTTAATGCCATTAATTGGTGGATCAAGAGATGCTAACGATTATTATCCAATCTTATCAACCCAGAAAATTCAAAACAAAGGCGCAATTAATAACGAAGGTATGATTGAACTTGGTCAATAATAAATGCCAATTCACTTAATTGAAATATTTACGAACAAGCACCTCTATATTAAAGTAGGGGTGCTTTTAAAAAAACTAATTATTTTTATTCAATCAAATAATGATTATTAAAGGAATATGATTAATAAATATCTACATATAGTTTTAATTATCATTATTAGTGTTATCACTAATAACCTCTATTCTCAGGAAACTCTTGATAATACTGGTGGAAAAATAAATAATACAGGTACTATAAGAATAAAGCAGGGATCCGTTAAAGAAATGCCTGATACCATTGGTGGCAGGGTAGAATTTACACAAACAAGAGCCGCGAGCCAACAATTGATTCCGAATGTAGTTTATAATCAATTGGTGATATCAAATTCAGCAAGAAAAATTATTAAAGATGAAAAAAACAGCAATGGTGTAATTAGAACTTTAACTGTTCTTGATTCACTTATTGTAAGAGATACTTCAAATTTCACAACAAGATGGACTGATATGTTCCCCGAAGATGTTCATGCTAAAGGGGCTGTGAAGAATACTGCAAAATATACCGGACCTAAGAGTGTGGTATTGAATTCTGAAACAAAAGAGCAGG
>JANJUO010000211.1 GCA_024710535.1 bacterium | reverse complement strand
ATCAATAGCAACAATATTTTGCTTTTCCAAAATTTTTTCAGCTGATTTGATTTCATTTTCCTTTTTTTGCTCCATCAACTCTAACAAACTGTTGTATGCGTCAAGCATTTCCTGTTTTGTATTCGTGGTTGATAATTTTTTGATACTTTGTTTAGTAGCCATTGTAACTCCAAATATAATTCACAAATTGAGTTTAAATTGAACATCTAAATTAATAATATTTTAGATTGTAGCAAAAAAATCGCATAAAATTTTAATGAGATTTCAATATAAAATATATCAAAAATTTAACTGCATTTGCTGTATATTATTATTAAATTTGGTTAACTTTCAAATAAGTGAGCCGACTACCAGAATCAAGTAAATTAGTAAAACTGGCAATCACAAATTTTATGGGGATTTTGGTCATTTTTAAGTGGGAAAGAACAATAGAGTAGTATATTCACCACACCGGATTGAATTAAATGGTGGATCTTTAAGAAAAATGACAAAAATATTAACGCCAAAAGAGAAATAAAGATTAGTTTTGTAACTTGAAAATTAGCTGAAAAAGCGACAGGTTATGTGCCCGAAAAGTGGTAGGTTTTAGCTGGAATAGGTGGTAGGATTTGTGTGGGATATGCAATATTCACAAGAATAACAATATAGCAAAATAAAAATATTGTTGGAAATATATTGGAATAATGTCACAAATTATCGTAAGTCTATACAATTCAAAGGTTAATAAATACATATATCAATCCCGTAGGTGTTGCATAAATAAAAAAGAACCTTCCACTTCGGGAGGTTTTTTGTTTTTTGGTAGCTCAAACATCCTTGTTTGAGAGAAATTATTGTTCTGTCGGATGTTACATCCGACATTTTGATTGTCAGTTGTAACAACTGACGGAGACAGTAAAATATCTCGTAGAGATTATGATTATGGTAACAGATAGATTAAAGTTATGTGCAATTATCTCGTAGAGATTATATTATATAATCGCTACGCGATAAAAAAACAGTGGCGTTTCCTTTGTTACTATAATTTAATCGCTATGCGATATTTTTTTTGAAATTAAATTTCTACTGATATTTCGCAACTACGTTGCTGAAGAAATTCCTTGGAAATACCATTTGGAAATTAATTTGCCATAATTTCAATAAAAAGAATTATCAATTTAAATTCACTCAAAATTTATATTAATTTCAAATTTGAATAGTAATTTTGAATTTTAAAATTATTGATAAATATATAAATGAAACAAAAAGCCCTGCTTAAACTCGACAAATTATATAATGACAGCCCAATTATTAATATAAGCAATGATGATAGAATCGTAATTTTTAGTGATATTCATTTAGGTAATGGTGGTTATCAAGATGACTTCAAACAAAATTCTCAACTTTTCGCTAATGTTCTTAAAGATTACTATCTAAAAAAGAATTATAGGTTGATTCTAAATGGAGATATAGAAGAACTTTATAAATTCAGAATCAGTAAGATTGTTCAATCTTGGAAAAATATTTTCTCATTATTTGAAGAATTTAGAGAAAATGGAAATTTAATCAAAATTTTCGGTAATCATGATTATGAATTGCACAAAAAATTCTTCTATCCAAATAGTTTGAATTTAATGGAAGCAATAAGATTAAACTATTTGGGAGATAATATTTTCATTTATCACGGACATCAAAATTCCCATTATTTTGAAGATTACAATATTCTATCAAGTTGGTTTGGCAGATTTATTTTAAACCCGATTGGATATAAAAATATTTCATTATCTGTAAAGGATAACTCAAAATTTGAAACAGAGAAGCATGGTTATGAATTTGCTTCAAAGAAAAAAATCGTTTCAATCTTAGGGCATACACATAGACCGTTATTTGAGTCTCATTCGAAAATCGATTCTCTTCGCATTAGAATTGAAAGATTGTTTGCATTGTTGAATGATAGTAGTAAAAACAACAAAAATAATATTATCAAACTAATTCAAAAATATAAGGAAGAATTAGATGGTATTTTTGCCAACAAGAACAAAGATAGCATTCATAGCAATATTTACAACGATAAAATACTTGTGCCATGCCTATTTAATTCAGGTAGCGTCATTGGAAAACGTGGTTCCACTTGTATTGAAATAAAGAACGGCAATATATATTTAATTTATTGGTTTGATAGTACCAGAAGTAGTAGATATTTTGATTACGATGGAGTAAAAGTAAAACAATTGAACAGCACACCTTTCCACAGAGCAGTATTGAAAAAAGATAGTTTGAATAATATATTTCAACGAATAAAATTATTAAGTTGAGAGGAGATTTATGAAAGTATTTTTGGCTTTATTTTTGGCTTTTGCGGGGCTATTTTTTGTTTCTTCATCCGCACAAGATAGTAATGATAATAAATTAGGTCAAATTGTGCTTTTTATTGACAGTATAAAAAGTAATCAAGGCAATATTAGAATTCATTTATATAATTACGATAAAAGAAAATATTTTCCTACCAAAACTGAACATTGCTACAAATTGAAAGTTGGAAATATTGAAAATGGAAAATGCTTAGTCAAATTTGACGATTTGCCATTTGATACATATTGTCTTTCTGTTCATCATGACGAAAATGCCAATCAATCAATGGATTTGACATTTTTCGGTTTGCCTGATGAAGGATGGGGAATTTCAAATAATGTAAAATTATGGTATAGAATACCAAAGTTTGATGAATGTAGTTTCAAATTAGATAAAAGAATCAAAATTATCAACGTTGAGATGCGTTACTAAATTTATTTAATGCCGGCTGAGTAATTACAAGAATGTTCAATTGTGAATATCTTTAACTTGATAAAATAGATCTTTTTTGCTTTCAAATAACAAAGAAATCAAAATATTAAAAATGGCTGGGTTATTACTTCCAAATAATTTCTAATAAAATTTGCATAGAATCATTTTAAGTGCTATTTTTGAATTACTGAATTAATTGAATGGCGCATTCGTTTAGTGGATAGGACGCTGGCCTCTCACGCCGGTAACACGGGTTCGATTCCCGTATGCGCTACATTTATTTTACCATTCTTATTTTTAGTTTCCTGTATCTATTTCATCAGTATCATTGAATTTGATATGATTTTGTTATTCATTTTCAAAATATAATAATAAATACCATTTGGAAAATTATTAGAATTCCAAGTATATCCATAATTGCCTTCGCTTAGATACTCATTGGTTATCATTTCAACTTCCTCGCCCAAAAAATTATATATACTCAATTCAATTTTCTGTGCTGTATTTAAAGTAAATTCGATATTTGTTGAAGTGCTAAATGGATTTGGATAATTTTTGCAATTAATAATTTCCGATAAATTGCTTTCAACTGAAGATGCTTTCATACTGTTTGGATAGCCCTTTGTAATTGAATCTAATAATTTCCAATTGCTACCATTTGGCAATCTTCCGAAAGATTCTGCCGCTGTATGTGCCGCAAAAGTTATTGTGTCTATGATGGTTCCCGTGGCATTCTCCAGCCATACTTTTTCGCCAGAATTTGATAAACCAAATGCACTTTCCGAGCCATCATCAACGCTAATTACATAATATCCATTTGCAGGAATGATTGTTCCTTTGGAAATAGTTTTCTTAGTTTTTGTGCCACTTTGACCGCCTGAATCATAGATTTTATATCCACTTAAATCAATTGAAGTAGTTGATGAATTAAATAATTCAATCCAATCCGGCGATTCGGCAGTACCTCTTGCATAGATTTCATTCATAACAATATTTGTTTCTAATGTCTCATTCACCGCATCTATCATATAGAATTCAAATTCTGCTCGCTCAGGAGAAAAACTACCGATACTATTGTTTTCAGCATAAATGTAGTATTGTGTCTGATCATTCTCAATCTTTAAATCAGTCCCGAAAATATTATCACCGGCAATATCATCATTATGATTACCATCGTCAAACATAGGAATTTTAGTGAAAATATCATTTTTATTGAATCTATAAGCAAGATATACAGAATTTGAATTTGCATTGCTTATACTTGCTGTGATAGAAATATTACTATTAATTTTTGGACTTGAATTGTTTAAATTAATATTTGTAATTATCGGTTTTGCTGTTTTGAAATCATTTAATGACGAAAGATAAGCAATTCTTCCGCTCATCAACGCTTTCAATCCGGGAGCAGAAGTACCGCCGGGACCGCCACCGGAAATTACATCATTATTTATGTTTGTTTGAAATTGGGAAACATTAAAGAATTTATTGGGATCTGATTGAACAGCATTACTAATAGTTGCTTGAATAGCTTGAGCCTTTTCAAAATAAGAATTATTAACAAAATTCTCATTCATAATAGTTTGGAAATGTGCCAAATACATTTTTTTATATCTTGGAATAGTCAAAAGTCTATTAACAAGGGGCCAAGCGGCATCATTTTCATGCAGAAGATGAGTCATCTGACTTTTCGCAGTAGTATTTTGAAGATTCAAAGTACCGGTTTGACTAAAAGTACCAAAAGATTCATTCAAATCCCAAATCATACAATTAAAACGACCATTATCATCTTTATAAAGATAATAATTTTGAGCAAAACCACCAATATAACTATCCAAATTAACCAACAAATTATTAAAAGCAATCATCCATAAAGCTTTATCAACATCAAGAACTTTTTCAATATCATTAATATTATTTTTCAAAGCATCGCATAAATTTATTAAATCTTTCCAGCCATAATCGGATTTCATCTCATAAGCACTATAATATTTGGAGCTATCGTTGCCAAGATAAACCAAGTTTGGCTTAGCAGAACCACCGGGTCCGGCACCGGCAATAGGATTACATTTGAAAAAAGAATTACTTTTGGAATTAAAATGTTTGCTTACGAACGATTTCCCAATAGATTCCGAGCTCGCATAAAGACCATGCAGTTTACCGTTAATAAATACATTAGCAAAATTGGACATAGGGGCAATCATATACTGTCTTAGAAGTGAATAGGAAAGAACTTCGCGAATAAATGAAGGATCTTTCGCAATATTACTAAGTTTGATGTCTTTAAAACCTTGATAATCTTGATCTTTATATGTATCCAATTCAATATGGAACGGATTTTTGACTTGATTAGGTTGATAAGTACTATTACCTTTATATTTAACACCAACACTATCAAATCTTTCACCATTAATTGTAACAGATTTAGCCATCAGATAAGTCTCGGAGCCTGCTTTTGCCGTATCCAAAAGATAATCCCAATTGCTTTGATAAAACTCAATTTCAATTTTTTGAATAACATTCATATCATAGAAACTCGCTTGGGCAGATAATTTGTTATTAATCATAATCAATAAAGCAATCATCAAAACTGTTGATGCAATTAAATTTGTATTTTTATTCATATTATTTTTTCTTCAATTCAATTTCAAAACAACTAAAATACACAAAAGAAATAAATTAGTTGCTAAAAAAATGACGGGGAATGTAATTTAAGCCTCTGTTGGGTATAAAATAGTAAGAGGTCCCTTTATATGCAAAGAATAATCTCTGCTCATTTCGATATTGAGCTTATCGAAGTGGTGAGGTTCTGAATTTGTCTTTTTACAAACATTCAATCTCTCCGAGATTGCCAAAATAGCAACATCGTTGCGAAATGTAAGTAGCATTGCAGAACCAAGCACGATATTAGCTCCGTAGGAGTGGCATATAAATTATGATTTTATGTCGCAACTACGTTGCTTTTGGGATACTGACAATTGATTTTCTACTGATATTTCGCAACTACGTTGCTTTACATAAGGCACGTGGCTAAAGCCGCGTGTTGCAAATGCTACACGCAACAAAGTGCTTCAGCACTTTGCACAAATAATTCCAGATGTGCCACACTTCAAAAGTTTGGCACATCTGAATTAAATCGAATCTCCCAAAGCTCAATCTCTTAGATGGACTCCACCTCTTAATTGAACAATTATTCAAATAAAATCAACTTTGAAAATTAGGTGGAGTCCATCTTTTCCTTCGTCTTTCTTTCTCCCTCTCCTCGTAGGAGAGGGCTGGGGTGAGGTTCTGAATTCCCCCCCCATTTTCTTCTTAATTTATGAAGTTTTCATTAATATTGTTTAATCATACAATAAATACTTT
>JANJUO010000174.1 GCA_024710535.1 bacterium | reverse complement strand
AAAAGAAAAAAAGTTCTCTATTATTTACAAATTTGAAAACAACTAAAGAAAATGTGAATTAATTTTTGTGCCCATTTAGCTCAAGTTTAACAAAATAATATATATTTTCTTTTTTTCATAAACTACGGGCTACCCTCGCAGTAGCCCGAATTTGATTTTATCATTTTTATAAAACAAAAGATGTTTTTGAAAAACAGCTCTAAAGCTTTATAAAAAAAATAAAGTTTTGTTTATAGCGTTATAAATAATTGTTTTATTAATATTTTTATGAGTTTTTTATGCCAACTTTGAGTATTTTTTTTGGTATAATTATTAAAATGTACAGAGAAGTAAATAGCAGACATAATTTACCTCACATACATGCAGAGTATCAAGAGTTTGAAGCAGTAATTTCGTTAGATGGCGAAGTTCTAAGTGGAGAATTACCTTCAAAAAAAATGAAATTAGTTCAAGCTTGGTTAGAAATTCATAACGAAGACCTTAAAGCTAATTGGAAATTGCTATATGAAGGTAAAGAGTATTTCAAAATTGACCCATTGAGATAAAATGAGAACAATTAAACCAATTAAAGTTAAGCCACTTGATGATTATTTTCTTGAAATTGAATTTTCAAATAAGGAGATTCGTTTATTTGATTGTAAACCTTATTTGAATGGTGATTGGTTTTCAGAATTGCTTGACAAACAAAAATTTAATTCAGTCAGAATTTCAGGTAATACTTTAGAATGGGTATCAGGACAGGATTTATGTCCTGATTGTATTTATGACAACAGTAATAGAATATTCATATCATAAGATTTTCGGGCTACCCCAAAAGTAGCCCGAATTTTTCAATCTCGCTTAGTTACCTTTACATTTACCTTAACCAAGTTGGGGCATAGTAAGTGAAGCCATCTGATATCTTCAAATTCCTTACTCAAAATTTTCTTTCTGAAAAATTCTAATTAATTTGTTGTATAGTGTTTATTTAGTTAATTTTGCTTTTTTAATTTTGTTAATTTATTCAAGGAAAAGTATGAAATTATTGAGAATTTTATTGCTGTCGATTTCAATTTTGATTTTGGCAGTTGCCTGCAAGAAACAAGATGCTCAAGTTGGCGAAAAAGTAGCCGGCAGTTCGGCTGTTGAAGTTGCTACTAATGATATTCTTTGGCAAAATACTGGTACTGAATCGCAACTTTTTAGTGCTGAATTGCTATTCCAAACCAAACGAATCAGCGATATTCAATTATCACCTGACGGCTTGTGGATTTTGTATCGCTTATCCACTCCAAGCATCGAAGAAAACAAATTGACTCACGATTTATGGGTTTCCTCAATAGATGGAACTGTTAATAAACAATTAACAAATACTCCATTTGGCGAATTTAATGCAAGATGGTCGCCAGACGGCAAAACTATTGCATATCTTGCCGGCGTGGATGGAGCGCCACAAATTTATTCAATCGGCTATCCAAATGCCGGTAAACCTAAGCAAATTACAAAAGAAGCAGAAGGTGTGGCACTTTTTGAATGGTCATCAAACGGCACGCAATTCTTATTTGCTTCAGAAGTCAAACTCGATCAATCTGTTGCCGATATTTATCCTAATTTAACAAAAGCAAATGTTAGAATGTATGAAAAATTGCCTGTTCGCCATTGGGACGAATGGACTGATGATAAATACAGCCACATTTTTGTTGTTCCAACAAGTGGCGGAACTGCAAAAGATTTGATGCCAAACGAAAAATACGACTCTCCTTTGAAGCCATTTGGTGGAGTGGAAGAAGTGGAATGGTCGCCTGAAAACAACGAAATTGCATATACTTGCAAAAAAGTTGACGATTATGCTTTAAGCACAAATTCTGATATTTATTTGGTGAATCCTGCTGATAATGCAACCAAAAACATAACTGCAGACAACAAAGGTTACGATAAATATCCTCTATATTCTCCGGATGGAAATTGGATTGCTTACCAAAGTCAGGAAAGACCGGGCTTTGAATCAGATAAAATTCGCTTGATGCTTTATAATCGCAAAAATGGCGAAACAAAATTCTTATCAAGTACGCTTGATCAATGGGTTGAAGAATTTGTTTGGGCTCCGGATAGCAAATCTATATATTTTGTTGCAAATGATTCCGGTACAGTTCAATTATATAGTATTTCAGTTCCAGATGGAAATTGGAAAGTGATAACGGATGGACCTTATGCTTACGGTCATGGCTTGGCAATTACTCCTGACGGCAAAACACTTGTTACCGGCAGAAATACTTTCGTTGATCCACTTGATATTTTCACAATAAATATCGCAGATGGAAAAGCAACTCAAGTAACAAATACAAACAAAGAATTATATTCAACAATCAAAAAATGCGGTATAAAAGAGCAATGGTTTGATGTTAGCGATGGCGCCAAAGTTCACACTTGGATTGTATTCCCACCTGATTTCAATCCAAATAAAAAATATCCTATGATTACATATTGCCAAGGCGGACCTCAAAGTCAAATAAATCCAAATTTCCATTATCGCTGGAATTTGTTCTTAATGGCATCAAAAGGATATATCGTAGTAGCTTCGAACAGACGCGGAGTTCCGGGATTTGGACAGGCGTGGAATGATGCAATTAGTCGCGATTGGGGCGGCAGACCAATGCAAGATTTTCTTGACATTACAGACGCAATGGCAACTCAGAAATTTGTT
The DNA here is from genome assembly GCA_024710535.1 of bacterium. Classification (GTDB taxonomy): domain Bacteria; phylum Bacteroidota; class Ignavibacteria; order Kapaibacteriales; family UBA2268; genus JANJUO01. Next base: position 14,555 of record JANJUO010000174.1, on the reverse strand, counting down.
GATAAAGATGCACTTTCTGCAGTTGGAGCAAGTGCTGGTGGTTATGCGGCATTCTGGCTTGCAGGTCATCATGAAAAACGCTTCAAAGCATTTATTTCTCATTGCGGCGTTTATAATTTCGAAAGTATGTATGGCGAAACCGAAGAATTATTCTTCTCAAATTGGGAATACGGCGGACCATATTGGGATCCTGATCATAAACCAAATTACGACCAAAATTCCCCACATAATTTCGTGCAAAACTGGGATACTCCAATCTTGATTATCACAGGCGAAAGAGATTTCCGCGTTCCATATACACAATCGTTGGAAGCATTCACAGCCGCACAAGTGAAGAATATTCCATCAAAATTACTAATTTATCCAGAAGAAACACACTTTGTTGCAAAGCCACAAAACTATTTAATTTGGAGTGCCGAATTTTATGGTTGGCTTGACAAATATTGCAAAAAGTAGATTATAAAAAAAGTGCCACTAAATAAAATAGTGGCACTTTTCATATAAATCAATAATGATGATTAGTTACCTCAATTTTTCAATCACTTCAGCTGTTAAGCCAGTATATTTAATAATTTTTTCAATTGGCTCATTATCAGAAAGCATTATTTTGGCAATTTCGATTTTTTCTTCAATTCTTCCTTCTTCCTTTGAGGTTTGGAGTGAGTTATGAAGGTCGCGATAATACTTCAAACTTTCTTCATAATTTTGATATTCTTCTTTTGAGAACTTTGCAATCTCTGCTTTCTCGAATAATTTCAAGAAAATATGTTCTTTCAATCTTTCAGGAATTCGTTCTAATTTATTCAAATTCTTCAAAACATAAAGCCATTTATCGAATTGTGTGTCTAATTCTTCAATTGCCTTGTTGAATTTTGGCATCGACAAATAAATAAAATATAATTTATCATAAAACACTTTATTTGATTCTAAATCTGTCAATTTTACATTATATCTATACTTGTTATCTTCTTGTTTGTCTTCATCAAAAACAAAATCCAAAATGGCAATCATATATACTTTTTTTAGTTCAAAGTCCCATTCACTACCGGAAATTGCCTGCTCTCTTATAGGAAAAGTTGAATAATAAACTGTGCGATCTTTGAAGAATTTTTGTTTAGTTTTTTGCAATTCAACTATAAATTTCTCGCCTTTTTCATTAGTGCAATACAAGTCAAATATTGCTCTGCGATCTAATTGACTACTGTCTAAATGTTCATTCTTGAGATATGTCAGTTCGGTAATTGTGCCTTCTTCATCTTTTAATAATTCATTCAGAAAATCAATCAAAAGTGGCTTGCTTGGTTCTTCGCCAAACAATCTCTTGAAACCATAATCAGTAAATGGATTTATATATTTTTCTCGAAATTCTAACATCGCTTACCTCAAATATCTACTAATTCCATTATGTAAAATTCTTCCACTTTTGCATATTTGTTTTTAATTAAAATATTCAAAAAGCTTACAATTTAACAATAAAGTTATTGCGAATCAATTATTTAATTATTGCAATATTTTGTTTAATATTTGAATTTGCATGTATTAAATATTTTAATCATTTGAAATTCAAAGCTTGTTGAATTATAAATTTTAGGAAAAATCTTAAAATCTAATTACTATTTCATATTCTATTTTCTAAATAAATGTCTAAATATTCAAATAATTAATTGAAGTACAAAATAAAATTAACAAATTCAAAATGAAAATTCAAAAAATAAAGAATTCAAAACAGCCAAGGACTTACAAATTTTCTAATCAAATTCGATTTTTTACAGCATTGACAAATATTTTTGTTAAATTTGTTTTTTGATTTTTAAGAATTATTCTATATTTTATGAAATTTAAAATTCCTGCAAACATAAAGACAACATCAAAACTATATTTGCTGTCGATAATGGCATTTACAATTTTTAGAATACTGCTATTTATCACAAACATAGAAAAAATTTATTCGATGGATGGTCAATTAGATTTTTCGAATGTCTTAATGTCGTTCTTTATGGGTTTAAGATTTGATATTGTTGTTTCTGGATATTTGCTGATTTTACCTTATTTTTTGCTGTCTTTGATAGAATTCATAAATTATAAAAAAGAATTATTTAACAAAATCACATTTTATCTTGTTTATTTGCTTTATATGCCGGCATTTTTGATTTGTGCGGCAGACATTCCATTTTTCAATCACTTCTTTTCAAGATTTAATATATCTGCATTTCAGTGGAAGGAAAATCCCGATTTCATGTTCAAAATGATAATTCAAGAGCCAAGTTATTTTTTGGTAATTATCCCTTTTGTCATAGTTTATTATCTTTTCATTAGATTTGCTAAAAAGATTGAACAGGTTCACAATTCTTCAGCTCAAACCAAACCGATTTATATTACAATAGTTGCCTCAATATTTTTTATTTTGATAATGATTTTGGGAATTAGAGGCAGAATCGAGGAGAAATCTCCAATTAGAATCGGAACAGCATATTTTTCAAATAACGCATTTTTGAATATGGCAGGTTTGAATCCTGTTTTTGTATTCATTCGCAGTTATTATGATGCTCAAAAAAAAGAAAATAGAGAGTTGCAACTTATGGATGACGGGCTGGCAATTGCAAATGTGAGAAAATATTTAGGAATAAATGACAATATAAATGGTTCTCCGATTGCCAGATATTCAAATTATGATTCAGCGACATCAAAAAAATTCAATATTGTGCTTGTAATTATGGAGAGTATGAGCGCCGGAAAGATGTCCACTTTTGGAAATCCAAACAAATTAACGACATTTTTGGATAGCATTTCAGCAAAAGGGCTATTTTTCAATAAGATTTATACCGCTGGAATTCATACGTACAATGGCATTTTTAGTTCCCTTTTTTCATTTCCGGCATTGTATCACCAGCATTCAATGGAAGACTCGCGAATGGCAAAATACAATGGAATTTCTCATACTTTGAAAAAACATAATTATTATACAGCGTTTTTCACTACACACGATGGACAATTTGATAATGTTGAGGGCTTTCTTTATCATAATTATTTCGATAAAGTTTATTCTCAAAAAGATTATCCAAGCGATAAAATTATGAGCACACTTGGGGTAAGCGATGACTATTTATTTGAATTTGTGAATAATGAAATTGATGAAATTCATAAACAAAGCCAGCCGTTCTTTGTTTCGATTATGACGGCAAGCGATCACGGACCATATATTATTCCAAAGTATTTCAAGCCTAAATCAAGCGATATTAAAAGTCAAATTGTTGAATATGCAGATTGGTCAATTTCGAAATTTATTAAATTGGCAGAAAATAAAGAGTGGTTCGATAATACAATTTTTGTTTTCGTAGCAGATCATGGCAGTCTGATTGAGCCTGTAGTTTATGAAATGCCACTCAATTATCATCATACACCACTTATAATTTATGCTCCTAAATTGTTTTTGGGAAATAAAATTGTGGACAAAATCGGCGGACAAATCGACATTTTCCCGACTTTGATGGGATTGATGAATTTGCCATACATCAATAACACTATGGGAATTGATCTATTGAAGCAAAATCGTGAATTTATATATTTCTCTGCGGACAATAAATTAGGCGTTTTGGGTGATGAATTTTATTTGATAATCAATAATCAAACCGGGGACGCATTGTACGATTATCAGAATAATAGCACTCACAATTATATAAGTGAATATCCACAATTGGCAGAGCGAATGAAGATTTATGCTTATTCTCATTTGCAAACATATCAGTATTTGCTGAAAAACAAAAAGCATTTTATTGAATAGATTTTTTGAAATTAGGTGAAATTATGAAAAAAATTAAAATTGCATTACACATCCAAATTCTACTTGCATTGATTCTTGGGGCGATTTTTGGATCCATTTTCAGTATTGATCATAACAAGTTAAATATTGAATATCTGAAAAATAATCAAGAAATTGAGAAAGAAGTCAGCAATTGGAGCAAAATTATTTTCTATGATGAATCTGGGAATGTTGTTTCAGAATTTGCTCATAGCGATCAATTAAAAATTATTGCCAATTTCAAAAAAATCAATGATGCCCAAAAATCCAAAATCAAAGTTGATGTGCTTGACAAAAACAGCAATTTAAGTTTTTCGACAAACGGCATTTATTCGATTTCGAAAGTTAATACAATTGCGGTTCAAATTAAGCCAATCGGTGATATTTTCATTAGATTGCTTAGTTTTCTCGCGATTCCAATGGTGCTTGCCTCATTGATTGTTGGCGCCGCTTCGATAGATGATATTAAAAAATTAGGAAGAATAGGTACGAAAACTTTTGTTTTTTATCTGACAACAACCGCATTGGCAATCACTATTGGCTTAACAGTAGCAAATGTAATTCAACCGGGAAATTTGATAAATGCTCAATCAAAAGAAAGATTGCTTAGCACATTCCAATCCGAAACTGCCGAAAAAATTTCAAAAAATGTCGATATTGATATAGTTGATTTCTTTGTAAATATTGTTCCCAAAAATCCATTTGCCGCAATTGCCGATGGAAATATGCTTCAAATAGTTTTTTTTGCGGTGGTTTTCGGTATGATGCTGACCTTTATCAGCAAAGAAAAATCTGTTCACGTTATAAACTTTTTCGATGCAATGAGCGACACTATGATAAAACTTGTTGAATATGTGATGAAAATTGCACCGTTTGGAGTATTTGCATTAATCTCAGCAACAGTTGCCGATTTTGGATTTGATATTCTATCAACACTTATTTGGTATATGTTTGCAGTAATACTTGGCTTGTTTCTTCAGACAATAATTGTATATCCGATTATTGTAAAATATTTTGGAAAATCAAATATTATACAATTTTTCAAAGCAATGAGAGAAGCCATTGCAATTGCATTCTCAACAAGTTCAAGTGCCGCAACTCTGCCGGTAACGATGAAATGCGTTGAGCAAAATCTTAAAATTCCAAAGAAAATCTCTGGCTTTGTTCTTCCTTTGGGAGCCACAATCAATATGGATGGAACGGCTCTTTATCAAGGTGTGGCAACACTCTTTATTGCGCAAGTTTATGGAATTGATTTGGGGATAACCGGTCAGATAACTGTTGTTCTAACGGCAGTTCTTGCCTCAATTGGCACTGCACCTGTACCTGGCGTGGGCATTATTATGCTCGTGATGATACTACAAGCAGTGCATGTTCCGGCAGAAGGAATTGCCCTTATAATCGGTGTTGATAGAATTCTCGATATGCTTAGAACTATTCCAAACATATTGGGAGATGCCTCGATATCGATGGCAATTGCAAAAGGCGAAAGCAAATAATTTTTGATTAGGTAAGGATGTCTGGAAATACTATGAAGAAAGACATCCGATGTTTCTTTTAGAATCGTTAGGACTCCCAAATCAGATAAGTAATATTATTTTTCACTTGCAACCAAACCACAAGCTTGCTTGCAGTTATACAATATGAAAGGGGCTTAGATACCAGAATTCAAAAAAAAAATCCCATAAAATATATGGGATTTTTTGATTTAGACACTTTTTTTAATTATTTGTGCATACTTTCTAATAAAATTTCGGAAATATCTTTTACTTTGATATTATCTTTATCTAATGCTTTCACTCCATCGCTTATCATTGTCATACAGAATGGACAATTTACAGCAATTTGATCAGGATTCAAGCTCACGAGTTCTTCAGTTCTTTCGATATTAACTCGTTTCCCGTCGGTTTCTTCCATAAACATCTGACCTCCACCGGCACCACAGCAAAGACCACGATCTTTGCTTCTTTCCGGTTCTGCTATCTTGATATTGCCTGCACTCTTAAGAATATAACGAGGTTCTTTGTAAATGTCATTATAGCGTCCAATATAGCATGAATCATGATAAGCAGTAACCAATTCAATTTCATCTGAATGTTTGGAAAGTTTCAATTTGCCGGATTTGATAAGTTCCATAATGAATTGAGAATGATGAACAACTTCGAAATTTCCGCCAAACATTGGGAAATCATTTTTCAAAGTGTTGAAGCAATGCGGACAAGTCGCAACAATTCGACTGAATTTATATTTGCTTAATGTTTGAATATTTGCTTTGACCATCGAATCCGCAAGATATTCATTACCCGCTCTACGAGCAGTATCGCCAGTACATTGCTCTTCATTGCCCAAAATTGCAAAGTCAACGCCTGCTTCTTTCATCAATTTAGAAAATGCAACGCTAACTTTTTTTGCGCGGTCGTCAAAACTACCTGCACAGCCAACCCAGAAAAGCACATCAAAATGTGGGGAATGTTCGGCTATTTTAATGTTTTGTCCTTCGGTCCAATCGGCTCTTTCCGAAGCTGAAAATGCCCAAGGATTAGAATTTGTTTCCATATTATCGAAAGCACTTGCAAGTAAAGTTGGGAATTCGGCATCCATCATCACAAGTGAACGGCGCATTTCAACAATTGCCGGAACATGCTCGATATTTACCGGACATTCCTGCATACAAGCACCGCAAGTTGTACATTGCCATAAAGCATCAACATTTTGATAATCTCCGATAAACTTTTTATCCATAATTTTGCTTTCTTCATCGCTTAGAATGCATTGAGAATGGTTCTTTTCGGCTTCTTGAATTCTTAATAAGATTGGCATTCTTTGAACAGTTCGTTCGCGTGTCTGCATAATGATTTCGCGTGGATCAAGTACTTTTCCGGTAAGATTTGCAGGGCATACACTTGTACATCTGCCGCAATGAGTACAAGTATAGCCATCCATTAGTACTTTCCAACTAAAATCTTCCACTTCCGCAACTCCGTATTTTTCTATTGATTCATCTTCGAAATTGATTGGTTTTAGTGAATTAACAGGACCAATATTCGACAAGAATACATTTGGTATAGAAGTCAAAACGTGTAAATGCTTTGAATATGGCAAGAAATTCAAAAATAGTAAAATGAAAATTATGTGCATCCAAAATGCTAATTCGTGCATTACTTCAGCAAAAATTGGAACGTATAAAAATGATAACAAATGAGAAACCGGACGAATTGCCCAATCGGAGTCTATGCCCATTGCAATTGCAGATGAATTTTCTACTAATAAAGAAATTACAATAGTGAAAATCATAAACAGTATGAACACGGCTTCAATGTGATCATCTTCGAGTTGTAATCGCTTGATTTTCTTAACAAATCTTCTGTAAAATGCCCAAACTACTGCAACAATAATTGCTACGCAGAAAAAGTCTGCCGCAAGCGAGATTACAGTGTAAATTGGTCCAAGAAAAGCAAATGCATTTTTGATACCGAGACCAGAGAGAACAGCATTTACAGCGGAAATAATCAGAGTCATAAATCCCCAAAAAATTCCGGCATGAATAAACCCAGCTTCTTGATCACGAAGAATTTTTGTTTGGAAAAATGCAATTTGAATAGTTTGTAGAATTCTTTTGGGAATATTATCCCAACGATTTTCCGGTTTAGCCATTTTTAAATAACTGACTAATCGCTTGATGCTTTCACCAAAAAAACCACCTGCTAATAAAAGTAAAAGCAGAAAAATAAAGTTCTTGATTGTAAATTCCATAAAATTATCTTATTATTAATAAATTAATATTTTATTTTCAAAAATTTGTCAAAATATAAAATGAAAAATTACTAAATTTCAATATCATTCACAAAAAATACTTTGCAATAGTGAGAAAATATTTAATTGAATTATAATAAGTTAAATTATTCAAGATGAACAAAAATTCATTATAAAGTAAGAGCTAAATATTGAAATGGCTGAAAAACCGCAATGGCTGAACGTTTGTTTTTTTCAAACGTTTGTTTTTATTTTCATAATAATTTAAATTTCGTTAAATTTTTCTTTTTTTTTCAAATTTTCTGTGTTAATTTTGTTTTGTGAATTTTATGTTAATTGTTGTGAATTTGAAAATATGTTTTATAGTAGTAACATATTAATACAAACAAACATCGCAAAGATGATGCGAAGAGCAATTTCCATAATTATACCGCATCGAAATTTCAATTCCATTTTTTATTTATTTTTTTAAAGGATAGATTTATGAATAAGTTTTTCTTATTAGTTTTTACAGTTTTATTTGGATTTTTTACTGTTAATGCCGAAGAGGTTGAAATCAACTTAACTCAGGGCTATGCATTAGATATTTGGTGGCATCCTGTTAATGGCGTTATTAAATCCGAACCTCGAGATAATTGGGATATTGCATTTCAAACAGGTCAAAAAGGTGCAATTTGGATAAATAGCCAAAAAGGGATGAAATTATGGGTAGTTCCTGCAAGCGACCATGAAACATTCCTAACTTATATAGATACAACTGGAATGTCTTCCTCATGGGAAACATTCAATAATTCAGTTGAAACTTGGGATATTGGTGCTTTTAATTGCGATAAAGACGGCTTTGTTACTGGTGGTGATTTTGGCTGGGGAGCATATAATATGGCTACTCACAATATTCTCGGTGATAAAGTTTTCGTGATCAAACTTGCCGATAATTCTTATAGACAAATTTTTATTGAATCTTTAGCGTCGGGAACTTATACAGTTAAGTGGGCAGATTTGAAAGGTGATAACGAAACTACTCTTGTTGTTGCTAAAGGTGATTATGCTACTAAAAATTTCGTTTATGCTACTATGGCTGATCAGAAAATCATTGACAGAGAACCAGCAAAAGACACTTGGGCTTTGCTTTTTGGAAAATATACCGGCATGGTTATGACTCAAGCAGGTACCAAAGCACCATATTCTGTAACTGGCGTTAGAAGCAATGCCGGTTATTATTGTGCAAAGTTGACAGACGTTGATCCAATTGCCGTAAAAGCACCTGAATTAACTGCAGAAAATTATTCAACTTCGATAACTACTCTTGGCGATGACTGGAAAAAATTGAATGCTGATTTTACCTATTCAATTCCTAATAGAGTTGCTTATTTTATTACAAATGAAGCAATCGGTACTGCAGATGCAAAAGTTGATAAAATCGTTTTCAAGAGTTTTGCAGGTAGTGCAACAGGCAAAATGACATTCTTGTTGAATCCAACTGCAGGAAATGTTGATTATTCATTCAATAATAATGATATTAATGTTTATCCTGAAGTAATTAGCAAAAATTCTGTATTGAATTTTGAATATAATTTCGAAAATATTCCAAATTTTGTAAATGTAAAAATTATTGATATGAGTGGCAGAGAAGCAATTTCTCAAAAATTTGAAAATATTTCAGCAAAAGGTAATTTATCAATGAACATCCCTGCAATTGCAAATGGAGTTTATTTTGCAATAGTTGAAACAAATAATGCACTATATTCATACAAAATTATAGTTGAATAAATTCGCTTTTTAAGTAAAAAATTTGAAGATCGAAGGATTGTATGATAGTTATTATAAAATTCTTCGATTTTCTATAAATGATAAATCTAAAATGATTTGTATTTATAAATAATGTTTATTAACAATAAACCAAAAACACTATGAAATTATTTTTTTGTATATTGTCATTTTGCTTGATTTTCGAAGTTGCCTTTGCAAGCACGAAAATTATAATTAAAGACAAAAACACGAAGCATACATTATCGAATGTTACAGTTCATTTCATTGCATTAGACGGCAAATCAAAAGATTCTGTTGTTGTGCTTCGCTCGAATAAAAGTGGCGAGCTAATCAACCCATGCAAAGCAAAAACTTTGCTCTTTTGTAGATATATTGGATATAACGAAGCAAGAGATACTCTTTTGGGTAATGAAAAAGAAAAAATCATTTATATGTCTCAAACTGCAATCAAAACCGATGAAGTGATTGTAACCGGGCAAATTGTTCCCGGCTCTTCCCAGCAATCTGTTTATGACATAAAAACCATAAATGAAGCAAAAATTTTCGAAAAAGCATCTGTTAATTTGCGTGATTTATTGATGACTGAAGCAAATATGAAAATTTCCAACGACGGTATTCTTGGCTCAGACATCAGTATAAACGGTATTTCAGGCTCAAACATCAAACTTCTTATAGACGGAGTTCCTGTTATTGGCAGATTGAACGGCATAATTGATATTAGCCAAATTAATCTCAATAATATCCAGAAAGTTGAAATTGTTGAGGGACCTATGTCATCAATGTTTGGAACTGATGCATTAGGTGGAGTTATTAATTTAATCACAAAAGATGCAAATTGCGAGAGATTTGAGTTTGATGCCGGCTCTCTTATTGAATCGGTTGGAACATATAATTTTGATGGTGCTTTGAGATATTCTGTTGATAACTTCAATTTTATGTTTAATGGCGGACGTAATTTGTTTCGCGGTTTCGACAAAGTTGAAAATAAAAGAAACGTGCAGTGGAATCCTAAAGAACAATATTTTGGAGATTTCCAGGGTTCATATACTTACAACGATATGAGAATCAAATACACTTCAACTTATTTTAATGAATTTATTTGGAATAAAGGAGCTTTGAGTGCTCCGTATTTCGAATCAGCTATTGACGATAAATATTTCACAAATAGATGGTCAAATTCTCTGTTTTTAAATGGCAAAATATCAAAATCGATGTTCTACGATGTTGTAACTGCATATAGTTGGTATGAAAGACAGAGAAACACATTCTACAAAGATATGGTTACTCTGAAAGAAACTTTGATCAACGATCCTGCTCAACAGGACACATCTGTTTTTACAAATTATATGATTAGAAGCACTTTCAGCGATGACGATCTTACAAGCTATTTAAAATATCAAGCCGGATTTGAAGTTAATAATGAAATCGCAAAAGGCAAAAAAATTCTTGATGAAAAGAAAGATCTTCTTGATGCGGCGGCATTTATGAGTTTATCAATCAACCCAAATTCATCAGTTATTATTCAGCCATCTGTTAGATTTATCTACAATAGTGAATACGAGGCGCCGATTGTTCCCGCTTTGAATCTGAAAATTGCATTCGATAAAGATCTGATTTTCAGGGCATCTTATGCAAAAGGATTTAGGGCTCCATCTTTACGTGAATTATATCTGCTTTTTGTTGATATTAATCATAATATTCAAGGAAATCCAGATTTGAGAGCAGAAAAATCTGACAGTTATAATGCTGGTATAATTCTTCAATCAAACAATGAAAATTATTATGCGAAAATTGAACCAAAAATATTTTATAATAAAATAACAGATCTAATCACTCTTGCAAATATTGATGGCAGTTTATATCAAAATGTAAATATTGGTGATTATGAAACGGCTGGTGGAAATATAACTTTGCAGTATATGAGAAGAAGTATCAGTTTAACTTCCACTTTTTCTTATACCGGAAGATTAAATTATGCTAAAAATGATTCAAATGTAACTAACAAATACAATTTCACTCCCGAAGTTAATCTAATTGCTGATTATTTGATTGATTTTATTGACGCAAAAATTAGCCTTTTCTATAAATACTCAGGCAAAGAGCCGAATTTCAGACTTTTAAATAACGAAGCAGTTGAATTTTTCATCGAGGATTATAGTATGATGGATCTTACTCTATCGAAAATGATTTTTGATAAATTTACAATTGCGGCAGGAGTAAAAAATATTTTTGATGTGATTGATATTCAATCAACTCAAGCAAGTTCATCCGGAGTTCATGGCGGTGCAACAAGTTTCCCGGTTGGTTGGGGCAGAACATTTTTTGTTAAATTAAATTGGAAGGTGATAGAATGAAATATATAATGCCAATAACATTTATGATTTTTGGATTATTTTACGGCTGTATGCCCAGTGATGATCCGGTTTCACCATTCGAACGCGGCAATGTTGAATTTGGCACTACCGCTATGGGTACAAATTATGATAAACAAATATATTATAGTTTGGACGAAAATAAAATTGTCAAGTATAATAATGTTCTTGATTGGGATTTGGGCTTTCCTTGCGAAGCAGATAGAATGGAAATTATTCTGAATTTTGGAAAATTTATGCAGGTTTCCGATCTTGGCTTTGCGGATTTCGATACAGTTACTGCAACAACTGCAAAAAATGTTCCTTTCGAAAGTTGGCTGCACGACAATCCATTTGGCAAACTCGACTCTACTGCTATTGGCAGATGGTGGGATCATACAAACGGAATTCCGGTTTCACTCAAAAAAGTATATCTTGTAGATAAGGGGCTTGATTTGCTTGGTCGCTCGCTTGGAACAGCAAAATTTCAGGTATTGGATTACAAGAACAATACCTTTTATGTTAAATTTTCTGATTTGAAAAAAGTTAATGTCATAGAAATGGAAATCAAACGCGACACTGCGTATAGTTATGTGCATCTTTCATTTAATGATGGCGGCAAAGTAAATTATTTTGAGCCGGAAAAAGAAAAATGGGATTTGCTGTTTAGTAAAAATACAGAACTGCTCTACACCAGCGAAGGCGTTCCAATGTGGTATAGCGTTGTATCAGTTTTGATAAATAATAGATATATGCAGGCGGCAACTGTGAAAACTGATGATTTTGCGAATCTTACAGAAGCCATTTTGCAAGATTCATCCAAAGTAATCAAGCCATATACAAATCATAAAAATGCAATCGGACATGAATGGAAATTCTTTTTATTAGATCAAAGTAAATGGGTGATTTATCCTAATGTTAAGTATCTGATAAAAAGCACAAGCGGATTCACATACAAGTTGCATTTTACAAGTTTCGAGGATATGGGCGTAAAGGGCAATCCGAAATTTGAATTCCAAAAATTATAAAAAAAATAAATCCTCAATCGTTAAAATTGAGGATTTTTTTTAATTATGGCAATAGTTTCATTTCTGTTTTTCCGTATAAAATTGTTTCAGAAAATGGAATAGCAGTGCCTGAATTTTCATTTCTTCCTTGGAGAATAAAACGCGGGCTTTGCATTTCAATTTCATTAACTGCTTGCTTGCACAAATTTCCGATTGGACCACCTTTTAATCTATTCCAAATAAGAGTGAGTTTCATATCTGGAAACATTGTGCTCATTTCATAATCGCCATCGCTATCCGCTGCCGAAAAAATTGGATCCCAATTTCGATTAAGCTCACTTTTGATTGCACGATTAATTGCTTCAACTTTTCCGGCTCCGACAGTTTTTACCCAATTATCTTTGTACTCCGGCTGGATAATCCCATTTTTTGTGTTGAGCTCCATCGCAATTACGCGATCATTTGGGATATTATAACCAAAAGCATTCATTTCTGAAAATGCTTCAACAACAGGTTTGAAACTTGCCGATACGATGAATACATCAATACCATTGCTCTCGAAAGCAGTAAGCAAGTTTTGCATCTCGGGAAGCACACGCAAACCAGTTTTGTATGAATATTTAATCACACCAATTTTCGAGTTCATTTGGCTTGGCGTAATCCATTCTTCTTTGCTAAGTTTGTTACCCAATTCATAACGAATTGCATCTTTTGCCATTGTTTTTACTTCGTCGATTGTATAGCCGGCAAGCAAATTCAAAACCCAAGGGTAACCATAATCAGCGCCAATCCCATCTGTTGAGCAATATGCGTCATAAAGATATGCAATTTTTGCGATAAATTCCAAGTAATATGGATTTTGCTTAACTTGCGATAAAGTCAAATTCCCGTTCAATCCTTCATACATATCGTAAATTCGATTGTAGCTATCAATCAAATCAGTATTTATATCAACTAATGGAATATTTTTGAAATCAGTATTAAATTTTGTAACACCGTTTATCTCATCTTTGAGAATTGATTTGAATTGTTCCTTCGTTAGTTTGATATTTAAATTTACAAGTTGGTAACGCATCAATGCCTCTTCAACATCGAGATAAGCACTTGTGTTATCCCAGTCAATCACGCAATACGGCTTTTGATTGGTGTTGTAATATTTGCCGCCCTTTCCATAATCAAAAATAAATTGATTCAAAATTTGATAATTTCGCTCAGACCAATTCATCTTATTTATCTTTACAGAATTTGAACTGTTGTCAATAGCGTTGCTCTCAGTTTGACAAGATATGCTGGTAATCATAAGAATTAAAATCGATAAATATGAAAAATATTTTTTTAATTGCATCACTTCTTCTCTAAAATTGTAAAAAGTAAAATTGATAACGAATATAATTGCAAATTAATATTTATTCAGTAGTAACTTTTAATCAAGGCAGTAAAAGATACTCATATTAAAATTTACTGAACTGCAAATAAAGTAAATTTTTCTATTTATATTTTCACAAATTTTTCAAAAAATATTTTACCATTTATTGCAAATAGTTAAAAATATTAGCGCCTTAAAATAAAAAAATTTAATATGTGTCAATATATTGGATAGAGTGAAATTAAGTTCTTTCAAATTTGACTATTGGAAGTATGAAAAAGAAGTTGCGATGGAACATTGATAAGAATAATATGCTCATTAATGAAAGAAACATTAGTTTTGAAAAAATTGCAGAAAAAATTAAAATGGGTGATATTTTTGATGATATTTTTAATCCAAATAATGAGAAATACTCAAATCAAAGGATTTTCGTTATAGAAATTGAAAATTATATTTACTTGGTACCATATATTGAAAATGAAGAAGAGATCTTTTTGAAAACAATTTAC
>JANJUO010000141.1 GCA_024710535.1 bacterium | reverse complement strand
AAATATAATTCGCCATTTTTTTTCTTATTCCAAATTTCGCCAATCCAATGAATTCCTGCATTCAAAACTTTCCACATTTCATCAAAAAAATCATTTGAATGCTTGTCTGATTTCAAAATATTTGATTTATTCCCAACGATTTCTTCATAAGAGAATCCTGTTACTTCACAAAATTTTGGATTTACATATTCAATAATTCCTACTTTGTCAGTAATCATCACGCTTACAAAACTTTGCTCAAGTGCTTGAGAAAGTAGTTGCATTTTTTGCTGTGCGGCAATTTTTTCGGAAATATCTCGGAGTGAAGTATAGATTGCAGACATACCTTCATAAGTACCAAATCTTGCATTCATTGTTACCCAAAATGGTAAACCTGCAAAATTTTTGATCATCATTTCAAAATCATTGACATAACCATCTTGTTTTAATTTAGCAATAAATCTATTCCTATCTTCCTTATCATAATAAAAATCGAGCGTTGTTTGGTCAATTATTTCGCTTAATTCAAGACCAACCATTTCGGCACATTTATTATTTGCATATAGGATCAATCCATCAGAAACTCTTGTAACAAGTAATGGGTCGGGACTTGTGGCACTTATAGAATCGAAATGGTTAATTTTTTCTTTTAAATTTTGTTCGTGATTTTTTCTTTCTGTAATATCTATCAAAATTCCATATAGATATTCAACCTTACCATTATTTTTATGCACCCCGACCTGGTCGATAAGCCAAACAATATTGCCATTCTTATGAATCATCCTATATTCCATCGAGTGTGAGCGATTGCCTGCAGATTCAGCTATGCAATAATTTGGCACCCAATCTCTGTCCTCAGGATGAATTTGATCTATCCACCATTGGAAATCAGTCCATTCTTCAGGATCATATCCCAAAATTTTCTTGGCTTTATCGGAAACATAAAGCCACTTGTCATTAACAATATCGAATCTCCAGAAAATTGCATCTATTCTTTTTGCGAATTCAAATAACAACTCATTATCATTACTATTCGATTGAGAATTCTGCAAAATCATTTGCCTGAGCAATTCATTCTCTTTTTTCAACGCGTGAATTTCTGCCTGAAACTCTTCATTACTTTTCATTAATTTGTCCGATTTATATTTTCCGATTAACTAAATTAAAAAAAATATTAATCAAAACAAAATTATTTTTTTTGAATTGAGATCTGATAAAAAAATGGAATTTGACCAGAAGGCGTAACTTGAATAAATACAACAAATTAAAAAATATCAATAGAAATCAATATTTTGTTTGTTTGGAATTGTTTTTATATATAAATAATTCGATAAATTTATCTTTTGATTTGCTTTTCGATATTGCTGATTTCTTGCTTAACTTGCGGAATAAATTGAGAAATAGATTCATCTTTTTCTGCAAATTTCACAAACTGCTCGTAGTCTTTTTTTGCTAATTCAAGTTTGCCAATTCTTTTGTAAGTTTTTCCTCGATTGAATATTACTTGGGGGTTATCTGATTTTATTTTCAGAGAACTATCATAATCATTTATTGCATCTTCATTTTTGCCAATATTGAAATATGCATTTCCGCGTGTGGCATAAATTTCATAAGAATCTTTTACCACATTTAAAACTTTCGATAAATCTATGATTGCAATTTCAAATTTCCCTGTTTCAAAATAAATATTTGCTCGATTATTCAAAGCATCAATATCATTCGAATCCAAATCGATAACCGAATTATAATCAGAAAGTGCTTTATCGAAATTATTCATTTGAGAAAAAACTATTGCTCGATTAAACAAAGCCCCTTTGCTTCTTGGATTCAAACCGATTAGTTTATTCAAATCGGTTAACGATGCAGAAAAATCTTCAATATCCAAATACACTGCTGAGCGATTAAAAAGTGTTTGTTCATCATTTGAAAATTTTTTCAGAACTTTACTATAATCAGAAATTGCCTCTTTGTTTTTCCCCATTTTATGATAAATCACACCGCGTAACTTAAGCGCATCGTAGTATTCGGAACTTATTCTCAATGTTTGATCTAAATCTTTAATCGCCAAATCAAATTCATTCAACGAAAAAAGCAATTCCGCTCTGCCCATATAAGCAACAGGCGATCCTGGATTTGTTGCAATTGCTTTACTAAAGTCGCTCAATGCTTTTTCTTTATCACCTGTTTCGGTATAGAAAATAGCTCTGTTATAATAGTATCCTGCATTTGCCGGATCAATTTCAATTGCTTTATTAAAATCCTCTGCCGCACGATCGAACTGCTTAAGTTGGTAATATGTTCTTGCACGATTATTAAATGCCGATGCATTTTTCAAAGACAATTCAATAGATTTATTAAAATCTGCCAAAGCTTTTTCGTAATTTACAAGTCTAAAATATGCATCGCCACGCTTGTTATATGCTTCGGAAAATTGGGAATCCATACTTATTGCTTCAGAAAATAATTTAACCGCCGATTCGTTCGAGCCAGCGTTAAGAGAATCCAAACCTGCATTAAAAATTTTCACAGATACGGATAGTTCATTCTGACCAAACATCAATATATAGAATGATGCCGCCAAAATAAGATTATATATTATATTTTTTAATTTCAACATTTAAGAATACACTTATCA
Organism: bacterium; assembly: GCA_024710535.1. GTDB lineage: Bacteria > Bacteroidota > Ignavibacteria > Kapaibacteriales > UBA2268 > JANJUO01. Next base: position 20,548 of record JANJUO010000141.1, on the reverse strand, counting down.
TTTTTCAGTAATTCTGTATTTTTATTTACGATTGACAAAAAAATATATTTTTGCAATCGAACATAAATTAATTACAATAATTATGCCATAAAATAAAATTACAATTGAATTCGTTAAGTATGAATATTGTTTTGAATAATAGTTAATTTAAGAGTAATTTTGTATTTTATGAAATAGATTTAGGAAAAATTATGAAATATACAAATAAAATAGTATTGATTGGGCTTTTGATTGCGTTATTTATTGCCAATCTTAATTCTCAAACTGCTCAGACGTCAGCCGAGAGAATGCAAGAATGGGTGAAGCATCTTGCTTCAGACCAATTACAAGGTAGATTTCCCGGTACTGAAGGAGCAAATCTTGCCGCAGATTATATAGAACAATATTTCAAAAATATTGGCTTGAAAGCTTATGCTAATAGCTATCGTCAACAAATGGAAGTAACAACTTCTGTTAGTGCAACCGAAAAAAATAATGTATCATTCGACCAACTTATCGAACGCCTTGGAATTCCTGAATCTGAATGGCGTACTATGAAACAAAATTGGTCTAATGGCAAAGAATATGTTCCGCTTGCATTTAGCGATAATGGCTCTTGCTCAGGAGATATTGTATTTGCAGGATTTGGAATAACAGCAAGTGAATTAAATTACGATGATTATAAAGATGTAGATGTTAAGGGCAAGATTGTTGTAGTTTTATCAAATACTCCTGACGGAGAATCCGATAAAGGTGATTTTTCCTTCTATAGTTCACTTCGCTACAAAGCTTCAAATGCCGCAAAGAAGGGCGCTGTTGGTATGATTCTTGTTAAAATTCAAGGCGACTCTATGAATGTTTTTGAGCGACTTGAGTATAGTAATATTGGGAAAAATTCTGGTATAATTGCAATTCAAGCACACAGACAAAGCATTTCGAAATTTTTTGCAAAAGATAAACAACTTGTGATTCTTGAGCAACAAATTATGAAAACCAAAAAGCCGGCAAGCTATCAATTGCCAAGAGTAAAAGGAAATATAACAGTTGATTTGGTTGACAATCAAGTGCCAACTTATAATATATTTGGTATTGTTGAAGGCACTGATAGCAAGCTCAAAGATGAGCATATTGTTATTGGAGCACATTACGACCATCTTGGTTGGGGTGGCTATAATTCTCTTTACAGAGGCAAAAAAGCAATGGTTCATAATGGTGCGGACGATAATGCTTCAGGTGTTGCGGCAATGATGGAAATTGCTACTGAAATTGCAAAAAATCCATTGAAACGCTCAGTAATTTTCGTTGCATTCACAGCGGAGGAAATGGGATTACTTGGCTCCGAACACTTTGTTCGAAACTCACCTGTTGCTCTTGAAAAAGTGGTTGCAATGTTGAATTTGGATATGGTTGGACGTATGAAAAAAGATGAATTTACAGTTTTTGGAAGTACAAGTTCAGCTAATTTTCCAACTTTGCTCGATTCTGTTGCTTTGCTTGATACTGTAAAAGTTATCAAAGCAAGCGATGCATTTGCTCCAAGCGACCACGCAAGTTTCTATAAGAAAAACATCCCTGTATTTATGTTTAATAGTGGCGTTCACGAAGATTACCATCGTCCAAGCGATGATTGGGATAAATTGAATTATAAAGGAATGGCAAAAATTGTATCTTTTATTACAAAAGTTACAAATTCAATTGGAAATGAGGATGCTCGTCCAGAATTTATCAAATCAACAAGCACTGAAAATCCAAGAGGAGGTTCCGGTGGTGGTAGAAATAGTTCAAAAGTATGGTTTGGAATAATTCCAAATTTTGAAGAAAGTCCTCTTGGATGCAAGATTTCAGGAGCAAGTCCCGGAAGTCCAGCAGAAAAGGCAGGTATGAAAGATGGCGATATTATTACAAAAATGAACGATATTAAAGTAAAAAATCTCCATGATTTTATGTATAATCTCAAAGATTTCAAAGCTGGTGATGTTGTTGATGTGGAAGTGCTTAGAGGCAAAAATTACGAAGAAAAAGTTATGATGAAAGTTACTTTGGTTGATAAAAAATAAGATGATTATCAAGACATTTGAATTCAAAAATAATATAAATGAATTTGTAAAAGGCGATTTGTATTTTAATAATAAAAGTGGAAAATTCCCTTTGATTTTGATGCTACATGGCTTTAAATCTTGGAGGAAGTGGGGATTTATGCCCTATTTTTCCGAAAATTTATCCGAAAATAATGCAATTGTGTTAAACATTGACCATTCTTTGAATGGAATTCTTGATGAAAATGCTCCATTTTTTGATAGTGATAAATTCTCAAGGCAGACCACTTCACAATATGTTGATGACGTATATCAGACAATTGAAAAATTCAAAAATGGTGAAATTGACAAAGATATTTTAGAGCATTGGAATGGTCAAATTTATTTGGTTGGGCATTCTCTTGGTGCGGCAGTAAGTTTGCTTGTTTATGATAAATATAAAAATATTGATAAAATTGTAATATTGGGCGGAATTGCAAAATTAGACAGAAATACAGACAGACAAAAGCAAATTTGGAAAGAGCAGGGCTATGTGGATGTTAGAATTGCAATTAATAATCAGGTTTTGAAATTAGATTATTCTCATGTTGAAGATAAAAATGATTACTCGAAAAATATTTTACTTGAAATAATGAATGATTGCCGAATTCCAGTGCTGATTGTTCATGGCGGTTTGGATATGACTGTAAAAAAGCAGGAGGCAATTGATTTGTATAATGCTTCAAAAGATAAATCAATTACAAAATTAGAAATCATTGAAAAAACCGGGCATACTTTTGGAGCAGATTTTAAATTGAAAGAAACAAATATTGCATTGGAAAAAACTATTACCACAACTATCGATTTTTTGAATTTATCATGATTAAAATTTTAATATTATCGCTATTACTATTCATACTTACCGGATGCGAACTCATCACTATTGGAGTGCAAAAAACGGAAAAACCCATAGTTATTAATATAAATCAAAAAACTGCTGAAGGAGTTTTGATGGTATTGAAAACTGAATTAGACAGCAATAATATTTGGGGAGCCGCACAGGTTCTTGCAAAAAAAGGAGGAGATAAACTTTCAGCCGAAGAAAGATATTATATGCACTATGATATTTTAAGGGTGAAAAGAATTTTTGGAAATCATCCATTTTCGATAATCAAAAGCGATACTTTAGATAAAAACATAATTAATCTACAAGTTGAAATTAATTACTATAAAAAATATTCATTAAAAGCAGAAAAAGTGAATAATATTTGGTATTTAATTGATTTGGGATTAAACGATAATCAATAAAAAAAACTGCTATACTCAAAGCATAGCAGTTTTTCAATTGCAAATAATTACTATTAATTCAATTTCGCATTCATTGTAATTTCAGTATTCAAAAGTCTTGAAACTGGGCAACCTGCTTTTGCCGCAGCTGCTAATTCCATAAATTTTTCATTATCAATATTTGGAACAATCGCTTCAAGATTTAATTCAATCCCTGTTACTGTCCAGCCCAAATCTAATTTTTCCATAGTCAAAACAGCTTTCGTTTCTAATTTTTCTGGAACAAAACCAGCACCTGAAAGTTGGAATGATAGAGCCATTGTGAAACAACCGGCGTGAGCAGCAGCAATCAATTCTTCAGGATTAGTACCAATACCATCGGCAAAACGAGTTGAAAATGAATATTGAGTATTGTTCAAAACACCACTATCGGAACTTAATGCACCATTGCCTTCCATTCCAGTACCTTGCCATACGGCACTTGCTTTTCTTTTCATAATTTTTCCTAATAAAATAAATTAACAAGTTACAAATATAATTTTAAATTACCCATTCATCAAGAATTAATTTTGGCATTTTGAAATTATTGCCATCCGAAATGATCATACATTGCTTAATTAATTGAACTGCAGATTGAATGTCCCGATTTTTATTGTAATAAACAGTTGCCAAAATATCTCCTTTCTTAACTTCGTCACCGAGTTTTTTATGAAATATGATTCCGGCTCCATAATCAATCTCATCGTCAACATTTTTTCTACCTGCACCAATCATAATACCCGCAATTCCAATATACAAAGTATCAATTTGAGTTATCATACCTTCAAAGTCACAAACAATATTTTCCTCTTCCAAATCATTATAAAGTGAATAACTTTTTTCGAGATCACCACCTTGAGTAGAAATCATCTTTTCAAAATATTGGTATGCAGTGCCTTCATCCCAAATTTTCCTAACTTTAGAAATGGCTGTTTCTAAGTCACTTTCCACACCGCCCAAAATCAACATTCCAGCCGCTAATCTTTCCGTTAAAATTCTAATATCCGAACTATAATGTCCCTTCAAAGAATCCATAGTTTCAACAATTTCCAACCAATTTCCAGCAGTAGAGCCTAATGGCTGATCCATCGAAGTAAACAATATTCGCATCTTCAATCCGGTTTTTCGAGCAACATTTGCCATAGATTCAGCCAGAATTCTTGCAGAATCGAAATCTTGCATAAAAGCTCCATTGCCAACTTTCATATCAAGCATCAAACCGTCCAAATCTTCAACTAATTTTTTTGATAGAATTGAAGCTGTAATCAGTCCTGTTGACTCCACATTTCCCGTAATATCACGAATATGATATAACTTTTTATCTGCTGGAGCCAAATCAGCAGTCTGACTTGCCATAAAGCAAAAATTCTTTTCCATCAAATCATAAAATACTTCATCATTTGGTCTGATATTAAATCCGTATATAGATTCAAGTTTGTCAACTGTACCACCTGTATGACCCAGTCCTCTACCCGAAATCATTGGAACTGCCAATCCAAGTGGCACAACTAATGGTACAAGCAAAAGAGATAATTTATCACCAACTCCACCCGTAGAATGTTTATCTACAATTGGTCTGTTAATATTTCTAAAATTGAATTTCTTACCGGAATCTCGCATAGCAAAAGTAAGAGTAGCAATTTCACTGTCGGTTAAACCATTTATACAACTCGAAGTTAAAAAAGCAGTTATTTGAACATCAGAAACTTCTCCTGATTGTAAACCAGAAATTAAAAATTGGATTTCCTTTTCATTCAATTCAAATCCTTCTCTTTTCTTTTTTAAAATAGTTGCAGGTATCATAATTTCCTAAAAATCAATATTTTTTATATAAAATAATTCATTTGAATTCAATTCAAAAGCACATAAATAGCCCATTCCTTGCAATCGTTTAGAGTAAACACATCCACCATCCAGCCAAATATTTTCTGTATTGATAGATTGTTTCACAGTTTCTAAAGTTCTAGGAGTATGTCCGGTTATAAGTCTTCTACCGCCAATTTTTTCTTTGTTAACAATAATATCTCTTGAAAAAAGCATTGCATTAATATCCGAGAAAGGGTTAGCGATATTAAAATTAAGCCCACTATGAACCAAAACAAAATTATCAGTTTTGTAATAATATTTCGAATTGAAAAAGAAATTAATATATTTGTCTTCTAAATAATTAGCATTCATCAATTCAAAACTATCTAAAGTATCCTTACCGCCATTTTTATACCAATTAGTAAGTTGCTTTGGAAAATTAATTGATTTTAAAAGCATTTCTTCATGATTTCCACGAATCACCCTAATATCATATCCGCTATCAATTAAATCAAGCAAAAAATCAATAGTGAATTTGATTCTCGGACCTCTATCAATCAAGTCGCCCAATAAAAAAAGTGTATCGTCCTTTGTCAACTCACAAATATTAATAACCAACTCTTGTAGAGTAAGCCCACACCCATGAATGTCACCAATTGCATATACTTTTTTTTCGATCATAATTTTCCAAAAATGAAAACAAGAAAAGTCAATCACAATAATATAAATTATGACTGACTTTTAAAATTCATAGCACAAATTATTTTTATGCTTGGTCTTCTTTTTTCTCTTCTTCAGAAGCAGGTGTTTCTTCGGTTGGAGTCTCAACAGTGTCAACCACTTCAACAGATTCTACAACTTCTTCAACAACTTCAACTGGCGCAACTACTTCTTCAACAATTGGGGCAGCTGTTTCTACAACCGTAGCTTTTTGAGCTTCAACTTTTGGAGTAGCTGGTTTAGCAGTCGGTTTTCTTTTTCTACGAGTAGCAGAAATAGCACCGTCAACAGGAGCAGACCAATCAACTAATTCAATAATTGCAGTATGACCGCCATCGCCATGACGGAAACCTGTTTTGATAACTCTGGTATAACCACCGTTTCTTTGCTCAACTACAGGAGCAATAGAGTCGAAAAGTTCTTGTAGAGCTGCTTTTTTGCGAATATCTTTTGCAACAATTCTTCTGTTGTGAATGTCAATAGTTTGACCGGTTGGCAAAAGTCCTTGTTTTTCACGAGCCAATGCGTGTTTAGCTTTAGTAATCAGCTTTTCGGCAAACCCTCTAAGTTCTTTTGCTTTAGCTTCAGTAGTATGAATTTTTTTATGCAAGAAAAGAGAAGTAGCCATATTGCACAAAAGAGCTCTTCTGTGTGAACTGGTTCTACCTAATTTTCTGCCTGATACTAAATGTCTCATAGCTAATATTCAATCCCGTTACATTAATAAAATCAATTTCAATTATTCAGCGAGTGTAATTTTCACATCTTCTTTAAGATAGTGTTCAACACTCATACCAAACTCTAATCCGAATGTTTGAATCATTTCGCCAAGTTCGGAAAGAGATTTTCTACCAAAGTTTCTAAATTTGAGCAATTCTGCTTCGTTCAATTGAACGAGTTCAGCGAGCGTTTTGATATTTGCTGCTTTCAAGCAGTTATGAGCTCTAACTGAGAGTTCCAATTCATCAACCGGTGTAAGCAATATTTTTCTTAATCTATTTCTTTCTGCCGCTTTCAATTCTTCTTCTGCTGATTCAACAACAGGCATATCATCGTCAAATTCATCAAATGTCAAGAAGAATTTAAAGTGATCATTTAAAATTTTTGCAGACTGATGAACAGCTTCGTTAGCCGCAATAGTACCATCAGTAGAAACGTCAAGAATCAATCTTTCATAGTCGGTTTTCTGTCCAACACGATATGGCTCAATATTGTAGATAACATTTTTGATAGGAGTGTAAATAGCATCAATTGGAAGCATTCCAATTGGGAAATCTACAATAACCTGCTCTTCAGCTGGAATATATCCCTTTCCTCTGCCAACACGTAGCTCCACATCAAATTCAGCATCATCTGCAAGAGTAGCAATATGCTTATCAGGGTCAATAACTTCAATCTGAGGACAATTATCTTGAATATCTTTTGCAGTCCAATGACCAGGTCCCTTGAGATGCATCATAATTCTTTGTAATTTTTTATCCGCAGTTTTGAAGCGAACCTCTTTTAAATTGAGGATAATTTCAGTTGTATCCTCAACAACGCCCTGAATGGTTTGAAATTCGTGCAATACATCTGATATTTTTAGACCGATAATTGCCGAACCGGGAATTGAAGAAAGCAAAACCCTTCTTAATGAGTTACCAATAGTAACCCCAAATCCGGGCTCAAGCGGTTGTAAGATAAACCTGCCATGATAGTCCGAAGATGTTTCTTCAATAATTACCCTTTCGGGCATTTGCATTTGAGTATTCATAATATATTTATTTCGCTTTTGGTTATTAATCTTTTAATTAAAAAATGATAAAAAAACCGTACCGAATTATACCCTTCTTCTTTTCGGAGGACGGCATCCGTTATGTGGAATCGGAGTTTTATCAACAATACTGTGAATTTCCAATCCAACCTGTGCCAATGCACGTATAGCAGCTTCGCGACCGGATCCCGGACCTTTAACCATAACATCAATTTTTCTCAAGCCCATATCAAAAGCTTCTTTAGCAGCTTTTTCCGCAGAAACCTGAGCGGCATAAGGTGTATTCTTTTTTGAGCCACGGAAACCATTTTTACCGGCTGAAGACCAACTTAATGCATTTCCATACATATCAGTAACAGTAACCTGCACATTATTAAATGTAGCTCTAATGAAAGCCTTACCGTGAATATCGGTTACAACTTTTTTCTTTATTTTTTTCTTAGCCACGGATATCTACCCATTAAAATTCAAAATATTATAAAAAAATATAAAAATTATACAGTATTATTTAACTGCTTTTTTCTTTCCAGCAACTGTCTTCTTGCGACCTTTGCGGGTACGTGCATTTGTTCTTGTACGCTGACCTCTGCAAGGCAAACCTCTTCTGTGCCTTAATCCACGATAACATCCAATGTCCATAAGACGCTTTATATTCATTTGGATTTCGGAGCGTAATTGTCCTTCTACTTTATATTCATCAAGGACGAGACGAATTCTTGCAACTTCATCATCAGTCCATTCATGTACGCGTTTTGCAGGATCAATGCTTGCTTTTTCTAAAACTTTAGTAGCAGTGGCATCACCTATTCCATAGATGTATGTTAATCCAACTAATCCGCGTTTATTTTTTGGTAAATCAATACCGGCTATACGTGCCACAATATAACTCCTTTAATTTTAACCTTGTCTTTGTTTAAATCGTGGATTTTTCTTGTTTATTATATAAACACGACCCTTTCTACGGACGATTTTATCATCCGGATTTCTTTTTTTTACTGAAGCTTGTACTTTCATAGTTCAACTCTATTCAAAAAAAATAATTTTTCTTTATTTGTATCTGTAAACAATTCTGCCCTTTGATAGATCATAAGGCGACAATTCAACTGTGACCTTGTCACCTTGCAGAATTTTAATAAAATTCATACGCATTTTACCGGAAATATGAGCTAATACTTTATGCCCACTTTCCAACTTAACAATAAATTGTGTGTTTGGTAAAGTTTCGTCTATTATCCCATCAACTCTCAGTAAATCTTGTTTTGCCATTTCTCTAATCTCTCAATGTAAGAATTATTGGTTTATCATCATTAATTACAATTGTATGCTCGAAATGTGCTGCCATCGAACCATCTTTAGTTCTAACTGTCCAGCCATCACTCGATAAAATTGTTTCTTTCAATCCATGATGAACCATCGGCTCTATTGCCAATGTCATACCATTCAACAATTTATAATTTGGAAATTGTTCACGTTTCATTAAGGAAGGAACAAAGTTAGGAACAGGTGGCTCTTCATGCAACCTTTTTCCAATACCATGCCCAACTAATTCTCTCGTGAGCGAATAACCATTTATTTCAACGAACTCTTGAATACTTTTCGAAATATCGTAAACTTTTGCTCTATCCTTTGCATTTTCAATACCGATAAATAAACTTTTTTCGGTAATTAATAATAAACGTTTAACTTCATCAGTTATTTCACCAACTGCCAAAGTAATTGCACTATCCCCAAAATATCCATTCAATTCAACTCCACAATCCAAAGAAACAATATCTCCTTCTTGCAAAATTCTATTTGATGGTATCCCATGAACAATTTCATCATTTATAGATATACACAAAGAACCTGGGAATTTTTTATTTTTGACTTCATAGCCCTTAAAAGCAGGTTTTCCATTCCTTGTCAAAATAAAATCTTCCGCTAAATTGTCAAGCTCGGCAGTTTTTATGCCGGGCTTAACAAATTTACTAACATATTTCAAAGTATCGGCAACCATTTTGCCTGCGGCTTCCATCAATATAATTTCGGAAGCACTTTTTACTAATCTTCTACTCTTAGCAAGAGGGTCAAATTTCATAAATTAGAAGCCACCAACACCGGCTCTACCACGAATTTTACCACTTTTCATAAAACCATCATAATGTCTCATCAACAAATGAGATTCAACTTGCTGCAAAGTATCCAAAGCAACACCAACCATAATCAAAATACTTGTACCACCAAAGAATTGAGCAAAATTGTAATCAATACCAAATATATTTGTTACAAAAGTTGGCAAAACTGCAATGATAGCTAAGAAAAATGAACCAGGTAATGTAATTCTTGTTAAAACAGCATCAATATATTCTGAAGTTGGCAAACCTGGTCTAATACCCGGAATAAAACCACCTTGTTTTTTCATGTTATCAGCAATTTCTTTAGGATTAAAAACAATCGCTGTATAGAAATATGTAAAGAATATAATCATCATTCCATAAACTAAAGCATAGAAATATGAATCATGTGAAAATAATCTTGCAATATTATTAAAAAACTCGCTTTCAGGAAAGAAACTTGCAAATGTACTTGGTATAAACATAAGCGATTGAGCAAATATAATTGGCATAACTCCAGCAGTATTTACTCTCAAAGGAATATATTGAGTAGTTCCGCCAAATACTTTCTTACCAACTTGACGTTTTGCATATTGAACAGGAATCCTTCTTGCACCTTGCGTAACCAATACAATAGATGCAATAATGAACACAAGAAGCACGAAAATCACAAGTTCAATAGGCCATACACGAGTACCTGCAACAACAGTATTCCATTCATTTATAAGAGCTTGCGGCAATCTTGCAACAATACCAATCATAATTATCAAAGAAATACCATTACCAATACCTCGTTCTGTAATTTGCTCGCCCAGCCACATCATCAAAACTGTGCCTGCGGCAAGAAGAACCATAGTAGAAATAGCAAATAAAAATCCGGGATCACTAACAACAGGCATACCCATAGCACCTTGCTGTGAAGCAAGTTTAATAGAAACACCCCAACCTTGTAAAATAGCAATTACAACGGTTAGCATTCTTGTCCATTGGTTAATCTTACGTCTGCCTTCTTCGCCCTCTTTTTGAATTTTCTGAATTTCCGGAATAACTACACCGGCAAGCTGAAAAATAATGGAAGACGTGATATAAGGCATAATACCCAAAGCAAAAATAGCTGCATTAGAAAATGCACCACCTACAAACAGATCAAACAACCCAAATAGGTTGTTTGCATCCGATTTCATTGCTGCCTGCAATACTTCTACATTAACGCCCGGCAAAGTGATGTGGGCGCCAATTCTTACAATAATCAAGATACCGAGAGTGAATAAAATTCTATCTCTTAATTCTTCAATCTTAAAGATATTCTGTATAGTCTGGATGAACTTATTCATTTACCTTAACTGTGCCTCCGACTGACTCAATTTTTTCTTTTGCAGATTCAGTAAAACAATCTGCTTCAACATTAAGAGCTGACTTTAATTCGCCGTTACCCAAAATTTTGAGTGGGAGTCTTTTATTATTTATGACGCCATAACTTAAAAGAACATCAAAATTGATAGTATTTCCATCTAATTTATTTGTATCAATCAAGGTTTGCAAAGTGCTCAAATTCACTTCTTGATATTCAGTACGGAATCTATTAAAAAATCCAAACTTTGGCAAACGACGATTAATCGGCATTTGTCCGCCTTCGAAATATCTATGTATTTTAGCACCCGAACGTGATTTTTGACCTTTATGGCCACGCGTTGACGTACCGCCGTGACCGGAACCGGCTCCACGACCAATGCGCTTAACTTTATGTTTAGCGCCGTCAGCGTATGAAATATTACCTATATGCTTCATATAAATTCTATCAATTATTCTGAAACTTCTTCTACTTTTACTAAATGCTTAACAACGTCAACCATGCCTCTTATTTGGGCATTATCCGGCAAAACGTTAGAATAACTTGGTCTGCCAAGCCCTAATGCAGCTATTGTTTTCTTTTGTTTAGGCAAACACTTTATAATACTTCTAATTTGAGTAATCTTTAATTTACTCATTATTACACCTCTAAATAAGCTTAACCAAAACAGACTTAAATTAGCCGTTTATAACTTTTTCTGTTGAAACACCACGTCTTGCAGCAACCGAAACTGCATCTTCCAATGCAATCAACCCTGCAAGTGTAGCTTTTACAGTATTGTGCGGGTTTGATGAACCCATACTTTTAGTCAACACATCCTGCACGCCTGCAAGCTCAAGAATAGCACGAACACCACCGGCAGCAATAACACCAGTACCAGCTGTTGCGGGACGTAAAAGTACTTTTGCGGCACCAAATCTACCAACAACTGTGTGTGGCAATGTGTTACCTGAAATAGTAACTTTGTGAATATTCTTTTTTGCTGCATCAGTTGCTTTTGTAACCGCATCAACAACTTCACCTGCTTTACCTAAACCATAGCCAACGTGACCATTACCGTCACCTACAACTACCATAGCAGAAAAACTGAAACGGCGACCACCTTTAACAACTTTTGCGGTTCTGCCAACATAAACGAGTTTGTCTTTTAATTCCAACTCAGATGCTTTTACTGTTGCCACAATTTCTCCTTGAACCAAAAAAACTTATTAAAATTCCAAACCGCCTTTTCTTGCGGCATCGGCAAGAGCTTTCACTCTGCCATGATAAATAAAACCATTTCTATCAAAAGCAACCAATTTAATGTTTGCTTCAATTGCACGTTTTGCAATAATAGATCCGACCAGTTCACTAACTTGAACTTTTGTCATTTCAGGCTTAATTAAAGCTTTAACTTCTTTGTCAATATTAGAAGCTGAAACAACAGTTTTTTGGTCAATATCATTAACAATCTGTGCGTAAATATTGTTCAAACTTCTGAATATTGTCAGACGTGGTCTTTCATTACTTCCGAAAATGTCTTTACGGATGTGAAGTTTTCTTCTTCTTCTACGCTGTTGTTTCAAAATTTGTATTTTCATATTACACTCTTTTATTTCAATAAATTGATATTGACTATCAATATTAAAATTTTAAAATTATTTAGCCGAAGTTTTGCCGGCTTTTCTGCGAACATACTCACCCGCATAACGGATACCTTTACCTTTGTATGGCTCAGGTTTTCTTAAGTCGCGAATTTTAGCCGCAACCAAACCAACTAATTGCTTGTCGATACCTTTTACTTTAAGACTGTTTGCAGTAGGAACTTCAAAAGTAATACCGGCGGGAGGAATAATCAAGACCGGATGTGAAAATCCTAAAGCTAATAAAACTCTGTCGCCTTTTAATTCAGCTTTGAAACCAACGCCTTCTATCTGTAAAACTTTTTCGAACCCTTTCGAAACACCATCAATTATATTTGCGGTCAAAGCTCTGGAAAGACCATGCAGTGCACGGATATTCTTTACATCACTTTCGCGGCTAAATGTAAGTACATTTTTATCCAAATTATATTTAATTTGTTCAGGCAATTTATAAGACAATTCGCCCAAAGGTCCTTTTGCCTTGATTAAATTGTCCTGAATAGTTACCTGAACCTTATCAGGAATAACTATAGGTTTTTTTCCTATTCTTGACACCGCTGTGCTCCTTAAAAAACTTTTTTTCTTAATTTTACCAAACTGTGCAAAGCACTTCACCGCCAACATTGAACTTTCTGGCTTGTTTGTCAGTCATAATACCTTTCGAAGTAGATATTATTGCTATGCCCAAACCGTTGTGAATGCGTGGCAAGTTATCTGAAGAGGCATAAACTCTTCTGCCCGGCTTGCTGATACGTTCAATTTTTCGGAACGCCGGTTGTTTTTTGTAATAACGGAGTACTACTCTAATTTTTCCTTGAACTCCATCTTCCACTTTTTCGCAATCTGTAACAAAGCCTTGTTCTTTCAATATTTCAGCAATATTAATTTTCATTCTTGAAAATGGAATATCAACTGATTTATGACCTGCTTTGCCTGCATTACGAATGCGGGTTAAGAAATCTGATATTTGATCTGTTACTGGCATATATATTTTTACCGAATAATTTAATTACCAACTTGCTTTTCTAACACCGGGTATCTTGCCTTCAAGAGCCATTTGGCGGAACATATTTCTGCACAACCCGAATTTACGGAAATTACCGCGGCCGCGGCCTGTTACACTACAACGAATCCTAACTCTGGTTGGAGCTGAATTTCTGGGTAATTTTTGCAAACCCATGTAATCGCCCATAGCTTTAAGCTCTTCTCTTTTTGCGGCATATTTATCTGCCAATCTTTTTCTTTTTTCGTTGCGTGCTACAACAGCTTTAGTTGCCATATTATATACTACCTCAATTATACACGTTTACGGAATGGGAATCCAAATTCCTGCAATAATGCATATGACTCTTCATCACTTGCTGAACGCATTACAAATGTAATGTCCAACCCAGTGATACGGCCCACCTTATCTAAATCTATTTCCGGAAATATAATTTGTTCTTTGATACCGAGTGAATAATTACCTCTTCCATCAAAGCTTTTATCAGGAAAACCTTGAAAGTCTCTGATACGAGGAGAAGCAATATTAATCAATCTATCAAGAAATTCATACATTCTCGGACCACGAAGCGTTACCATTGTACCAATTGGCATACCAGCACGGAGTTTGAAATTGGAAATCGCCTTTTTGGCTTTGGTTACAACCGGACGTTGTCCTGATATGAGTTCGAGTTCGTTAACCGCACTCTGCAGTAATTTCATATCCTGCGCTGCATCTCCAACACCCATGTTAAGACAAATTTTTTCCAATCTCGGAACTTGCATAATTGATTTGAAATTGAATTTTTTCATCAAAGCAGGAACTACCTGTTCTTTATAAAAAATTGCCAATCTCGGTACAGGTGGTTTACCCTTCACTTCTTCTAATCTCTTACCTTCAGGAGAAAAGTCAGCTTTTTTGCTTGGACTTTTACCCGTTGGTTGTTGTGGTTTTGCTTTAGCCATTTCTATCTATACTCATTTAAATTATTAAATTTCCTTTCCATTTGAACGGGCAACTCGTGTAATAACAGCCCTTTCGCCTTTAATTTCACGTTTAATACCAATTCTGGTAGGATTTTTATCAGAATCAACCAACATCACATTAGAATAATGCATAGGAAATTCTTTTTCAACACGACCGCCTTTTTGATTTCTTTGATTTGGACGTTCGTGTTTAGTATGAATATTAACTCCCTCAATGAGAACTGTCATTTTTTTAGGATCAACAAGGAGAACTCTGCCGGTTTTACCTTTATCATCGCCGGTTATAACACGAACAGTATCATTTTTTTTAATTCTTAATTTCATTTTTCCACCATTAAATAACTTCGGGAGCCAAAGAAACAATTTTCATATAATTTTTTTCACGTAATTCACGAGCAACCGGTCCGAAGATACGAGTGCCACGTGGTTCGCCTTTATCATTTAGAATAACAGCTGCATTATCATCAAATCTGATAAATGAACCGTCTTTTCTACCAACTTCCTTAGCAGTTCTTACGATAACTGCTTTTACTACCTGTCCTTTCTTTACAGCGGCATTTGGAATAGCGGCTTTAACAGTAACAACTACAAGGTCTCCAAGAGAAGCATATTGCCTTCCATGACCACCTAATACTCTGATTACTCTTACTTTTTTTGCTCCCGAATTATCGGCAACAGTTAAATTAGTTTCTTGCTGAACCATTTCAATACCCCTCTAATTACTTAGCTCTTTCTAATACTTCAACTAAAATCCAACGTTTTCTTGCACTCAAGGGTCTGGATTCTTTAATTTTTACTATATCGCCCATCTTACAATCATTGCTTTCATCATGTGCCATAAAAGTTTTTGTCTTTTTATAGTACTTTTTATACAATGGATGGCGAACTTGTGTTTCAATAGAAACAACAATTGTTTTATCCGATTTATTGGATTTCACTTTACCCACAAGAACTCTCTTGTGTGAACTCTTTACTTCATTCAAACCAGATTTAGCTTCGGACTTCACAGAAGCAGGTTTTATATCCTGAGCGGCAACGTTTGCCATAGTTTCATTATTTTCGCTCATTTTACTTTGCTCTTTGACGTTCGTTTAAAATAGTTTTAATTCTTGCAATATCTTTACCTAATATATTCAAATATGAGGTGTCCTGCAATTGCTTCAAAGCGTGTTCAAAATTCTGCTTTGCTAAAGTTTCCTGAGATTCATGAAGCAATACGATTAATTCATCGTCTGTCAAATCTCTTAAATCATTTGCTTTACGTGGTTTCATTATAAGCTAAATCTATACGTGTTACAAACTTTGTCTTAATAGGTAATTTTTGAGACGCCAATCTCATAGCTTCCTGTGCGGCTTCACGGCTTACCCCATCCACTTCAAACATAATTCTTCCGGGTTTTACTACTGCTACCCAACCTTCTGGTGATCCTTTACCGGAACCCATACGAACTTCGAGTGGCTTTTTAGTAAAAGGTTTGTCAGGAAATATTCTAATCCAAACCTTACCATCGCGTTTGAGATAACGGTTGATAGCAATACGAGCCGCTTCAATCTGTCTGTTTGTTATCCATTTTGGCTCCATAGCTTTTAAGCCATAAGATCCAAAGGCAACAAGCGAGCCACGATGAGCCTTGCCGGTCATTCTGCCACGTTGCGTTTTGCGATATTTTACTCTTTTTGGTGAAAGCATTTTATATTATCCCAATTATTTTAATCTTTCTAAATTATTGTTGCTTACCGATTACTTCGCCTTTACAAATCCAAACTTTAACGCCGATAATACCATAAATGGTTGCTGCTTGAGCTGTACCGTAATCGATGTCTGCTCTAAGAGTATGCAAAGGAATTCTTCCTTCTTTATACTGTTCTGTTCTTGCCATTTCCGCACCACCAAGACGACCTGCACACATAATACGAATACCTTGTGCACCCATTCTCATAGTTGAAGAAACAGCCTGCTTCATAGCTCTTCTGAAAGAAATTCTTCCTTCGAGCTGTTGAGCAACATTTTCAGCCACCAGTAAAGCATCCAATTCGGGACGTTTAATCTCGCTAATCAAAATCTTAACATCTTTACCGGTTACTTTTTTCAATTCTTCTTCCAACTGGGTAATATCTTTGCCTGAGCGACCGATAATCACACCTGGACGTGAAGTATTAATAGTAATTCTAAGTTGTTTGGTTGTTCTTTCAACCAAAATCCTGGCTATACCGGCTTTCTTCTTTCGATTGCGGATGTAACTGCGAACTTTTACATCTTCCGATATCTTTTCAGCGGCATTTCTTTCGTCAAACCAATTAGCATCCCAACTTCTGTTGATACCAAGTCTGAGCCCTATCGGATTAGTCTTTTGTCCCAATTTATTTACTCCTTAATTGTATTATCAGTTGTTAAATTAACGTTGCCCGGAGTAGCAACAACAATTGTTAAATGATTTGAGCGTTTTTTGATTCTGAAAGCTCTTCCCATT
This sequence comes from bacterium, assembly GCA_024710535.1. Classification (GTDB taxonomy): domain Bacteria; phylum Bacteroidota; class Ignavibacteria; order Kapaibacteriales; family UBA2268; genus JANJUO01. The sequence continues at coordinate 3,444 of JANJUO010000141.1, read as the reverse complement.
GGTGCAGGCAAAATACGTTTCATTGCAGGTCCTTGATTAACAAAGACTTCTTTAACAAACATACTGCTCACATCAATTTTTTTATTTTTTTCACTTGCTTTATTTTCAAGATTAGAAATTGCTGAACGTAAAACCATTTCAGCATCTCTCGAAGCATGTTTAGGTGAAAACTTCAATATTGACAAAGCTTCAGAAACCTTAATGCCTCTAATCATATCTATCACCAATCTCATTTTACGAGGAGACGAGGGAATATATCTTTTTAATGCTCTTGCTTCCATTGATGTTTCCATTATTTTTTACCCTTTTGATCTTTTCTATGACCTGCATGACCTCTGTAAGTACGTGTCGGTGCAAACTCACCAAACTTGTGCCCAACCATATTTTCAGAAACATAAACTGGTATAAAATTTTTACCATTATGTACTGCTACGGTATGTCCAACGAAATCAGGTGTAATCGTTGATGCACGGGACCAAGTTTTGATTACCTGTTTTTTCTTCGATTCATTCAAAGCCTCAATTTTCTTGAGAAGCTTATGGTGAATAAATATACCTTTCTTTAATGAACGTGACATCTATAAATTCCTGTCTATTTGTTTCTTGAACGAATAATATATTTCGAAGACAATTTACGTTTCTTACGAGTCTTCAAACCTTTAGCATATTTACCCCAAGGTGATTCAGGATGCTGACGACCACCACCGGATTTCGAAGTACCTTCACCACCGCCCATAGGGTGATCGATTGGGTTCATCGCCATACCACGTGTTTGCGGTCTAACGCCTAACCATCTAAATCTGCCGGCTTTTCCATAAATGATGTTTTCAAATTCAGCATTACTTACTGTACCTAAGGTTGCATAACACACATTCGGAATCAATCTGATTTCACCAGAAGGCATTTTCAAAGTAGCATACTTGCTGTCATTTGCAACCAATTGGCATGAAGTACCGGCACTGCGAGCAAGCTGTCCGCCTTTACCCGGTTTCATTTCAACATTATGAACAAACAAACCAACGGGTATATTTTTCAATGGAAGTGCATTACCATCTTTGTATTCGGCAGTCGGACCAGAAATGATAGTATCTCCTACTTTCAATTTGTCCGGTGCCAATATATATCTGATTTCATTATCCTGATATTCGACCAAAGCAATACGTGCATTTCTATTTGGGTCGTATTCTATAGTTTTCACAACAGCCGGAATACCAATCTTGTTACGCTTGAAATCAATAATTCTGTATCTGCGTTTATGACCACCGCCTCTGTGGCGGGATGTAATACGTCCGGTATTATTTCTTCCGCCCGATTTTTTCAAAGGTACGGTAAGAGGTTTATAAGGTTTATCTGTTGTTATTTCATCAAAAGTACTAACAGTGTAAAACCTTGTTCCCGGAGTAATCGGTTTTAATGCTCTAATTCCCATTTTTCTATTAAGCCATTATATTCAAAAATTATTCTTCAGTGCCACCGACACCGGATACCAATTCAATAGATTGACCACTTTGTAAAGTTACATAGGCTTTCTTAATTAACTTTGTTTTGCCTCTCATTAAGCCTTTCTTAGTCATACGTGTTTTATTTTTGCCTTTGATTCTCAAAGTACGAACACTTACAACATTCACTTCAAATAACTGTTCAATCGCTTTTTTAATTTCAAGCTTATTCGCGTCCGGATGAACTTCGAAGACGTACTGACCCAATGAGGCTAACTTCATAGCTTTTTCTGTAATTAACGGTCTTTTTATCAGATGTATCATTTCATTTCTTCCGGATATTAATTGCCAAATGTTTTTTCTATAACTTCAACTGCACTTTTTAAAAGTACAATCTTTTTATGTGATAAGATATCATAAGTAGAAATCTTATCAGCCGGCTGAACTGTCAACTTAGCAATATTCCTTCCGGAAAGATATACATTATTATCTGTACCGGCAAGTAAGAATAATGTTTTTTTGTCATTTAGATTCAATTTTTTCAATACTTCTGCAAATTGTTTTGTTTTGATATTATTGAAAGTTAAATCTTCAATCACTACTAAGTTATTTTCTTTCATTCGTAAAGAAAATGCCGACTTACGTGCTAATCTTCCTAATTTTTTTGGCAAAATGTAAACATAATCATGGGGTTTTGGTCCATGAACAGTTCCACCGCCAACCCAAACAGGTGAACGAGATGAACCGGAGCGTGCAGTACCTCTGCCTTTTTGTTTCCATGGCTTCTTACCACCACCGGAAACTTCACTGCGGATTTTAGTTTTTGCATTGCCTTGACGCTGATGCGCTAAATAAGCCACAACTGCTTGGTGCATTGCATTATCTTTTGGTTCGATACCAAAGATATCATCACGCAATTCTACTTGCCCCGATACCTGTCCTTCTTTTGTATAAACATCTACAAGCATTTTTCGCCTATAACTTTACTATTTCTAACAATGTATTTGGAGCTCCGGGAACACTACCCTTTAGAAGCAACAAATTTTTATCGGGCATTATCCCAACTATTTCAATATTTCTTATACTTGTTTTATCACCACCCATTCTGCCTGCCATTCTCAAACCTTTGAATACTCTCGAAGGATATGAAGATGAACCGATAGAACCTGGATGTCTTTGACGATCGCTCTGACCATGAGTAGTCATACCAACACCACCGAAATGATGTCTTTTGATTACGCCTTGGAATCCACGACCTTTACTTGTTCCGCTAACCTTTACTTTATCGCCAACCTTGAAAATCTCAACAGTAATATTTTCACCAATTGTTACTTGACTTTCTAAATCGCGAAATTCTTTAAGATACCTTGTATAGTCAACACCTGCTTTTTCAAAATGTCCTTTTAATGGCTTATTTACTTTAGTTGGTTTAACTTTTTCAAATCCAACTTGTACAGCATTATATCCATCTCTCTCAGGAGTTCTCACAAGTACCACCGGACATGGACCAGCTTCAACAACTGTGCAAGGAATCATTTGTCCTTTGTCATTGAAAATACTTGTCATTCCGATTTTCTTACCTAAAATTGCTGATTTCATTTTCATTCACTCCTTTTTTAGACTTTTACTTCCACATCTACGCCGGCAGGTAACTCCAATCGCATCAATGCGTCTATTGTTTTCTGTGTCGAGCTGAAAATATCTATCAAACGCTTATGAACTCTTGTTTCAAATTGTTCACGCGATTTTTTATCAACGTGTGGCGAACGATTAACAGTATAAACCGAACGTCTTGTTGGCAATGGGATCGGTCCTGAAACAACCGCTCCCGTTTGCTTAACCGTACGAACTATTCTCTCTGATGATTTATCAATCAGTTTGTGATCGTATGATTTTAATTTTATTCTAATTCTTTGTGTTGCCACTTTAAATTCCTTAACTTATTATAAGCGTTCTGTCTTTAACTAACTTATTAAATTCCAGAATTATTCAATAATTTTTGATAC
>JANJUO010000122.1 GCA_024710535.1 bacterium | reverse complement strand
CATCAGGACCGGCAAATTTCATGAATCCTGCAGAAAGCAATACAGGTGAAATTCATCAATATCATCTTGAAAATTCTAATGTTGATATTGTTGATGAAATGGTAAATATGATAACTGCTCAACGTGCTTATGAATTAAATTCCAAATCCGTAAGAACGGCTGATGATATTCTTGGTACAGCGGTTAATTTGAAAAGGTAATCATCATGAATAAACTGATAATATATTTTGTAATTTTACTGATAACGGCAACGCTAAATAGTTTTGCCCAATCATCATTTTCTGCCGATCGATTGGAAAAGTCGCTGGTTGATTATGTTCATTCTAAAACAAATCCAGATATTTTTGTAGATATTATAAGTAAAATTCAAGATGTAAATTTTAATCAAAAAAAAGTTAAAGCAAGATTTCAAAATGCAAATTTTCAGAAAAGCGGTATTTCAACAATAAATATTGCATTTTTGGATAATGGAAAAGAGATCCAATCCATTGATGTGAAATTCAAATTAAAAGAAATGAAAAAAGTTTGGGTAACAAGTAGAACTTTAAGTAGAAATACTGTTGTTGGCGAGGAAGATTTGGTCGAAACTACAATTGACGTTGCAGGTATCGATGAAGCAGATTTACTGGATAAAAACGAAATTGTCGGCTCGAAAATAAATAGAACAATGCAGAAAAATTCCGTAATTAAAAGTGAAAATTTGTTTGAAAATAATTTGATTAAAAGTGGTGACAAAGTGAATATTATTGTGCAAAGTGGTGCAATTACAATCCGCTCCACCGGCTCGGCACTTCAAGATGCTTCGGCAGGTCAAAATCTTAGAGTGAAACGTGATGGCAAAACCGCACAAGTATTACAAGGCAAAGTATTGAATGATGGAACAGTTTTTATTGGTTTGAAGTAAAAAAATGATATTTACACACCCCTTAATCCCCTCTTTATAGAGGGGAGAAAAGAATGGAAATAAGGTTTGTTATGAAAAAGATTTTTATATTATTGGCGATTTTACTTTTGGTTTGCACTGCAGATGCAAATTCTCAATTTATTCAGAACAGTTCTCGCTCTCTTTTCTCTGATGTGAAAGCATTTCAGGCAGGAGATGCAATAATGGTTTTGATTGTAGAAGATATGCAAGCAAATAATTCTGCAGTAACAGAAAACGGACGAAGTTCTTCTGTAAGTGGCGGATTTGGAGCAAGTGCCGGTAGTGGAACAGGTACTAATGTATCCGGAAATTTGGGCACAGGAACAGATTTCAAAGGACAAGGACAAACCACGCGAAAAGAATCTATAAAATCCAAACTCTCTGCAAGAGTTGTTGAAATTGTTGATAATGGAAATTTGAGAATTGAAGGAACACGAACTACAAAAGTTAATGGTGAAACTCAAACAATCATCATTCGTGGGATTGTTCGCCCTGTTGACGTTCGCTCGGATAACTCTGTCTATTCATACAACATTCTTGATTTAACATTATTTATCGAAGGAGATGGCTCTGTTTCTGAAATTCAAGAGCCCGGTTTACTTACAAAATTTTTCAGATTATTATTTTAATTGAAATATGAGCAATAGAAACTTACATATCGCAAACAGAAATTTTTCAGGCAAAAACAGTCTGACAGATAAAGCAATTTCAACTGCTGAATTTATTCATCAGATCTATGAAAGAAGCACTGACTCAAAAGAAAGTATTGCCGAAAAAATACGTAAAAATCTTAAAAAAGAAGATGAAGTAAGTCTTACTACTTCTTTAAGTATGATTGATATGGAAGTTGTTCAAATGGATTTGGAAGATAATTCCAATCAATGCATTTCAGAAATGAATAATTTGAATAATTTCGAAGTGAACCTCGATAATACAACAGATGTATTATGGAAGCAAATAATAAGATTTGTATCAGTGGTTTCGATTGCATTATTTTTGTTTACTTATAATGTAGATGCCGCAAGAATCAAAGATATTGCAACCATCGAAGGTGCCGGCAGTGTTCAGGTGATCGGTTATGGTCTGGTTTCCGGATTGAATAATTCAGGAGATAATCAGCAGACATCATTTACTGTTCAATCTGTTTCTAATATGCTGAAAAGATTTGGCTTAACTCCTCCGGCAAGAAATCCGAGAATTAGAAATGTTGCCGCTGTGATGGTTACTGCAACTATTCCTGCCTTTATGAAAAAAGGCACAAAAGTAGATATTCAGGTTTCATCAATTGGTGATGCCACATCGCTTCAGGGCGGTGTTTTGTTAATGTCCCCTATTTCCCTGTCTGATGGAACAATTGTTGGCTTTGGACAGGGACCGCTTGCGGTTGGCGGTTATGATGCACAGTCTTTGGGCTCGCGTGTCAGCAAAAATTCTGCAACAACAGCAAGAGTGCCGGGTGGATTAATTCTTGAACAGGATATTAATTCTACATTTGTTCAAAATCAAATTCTTAGAATAAGTTTAAGAGAACCTGACTTTACTACTTCAATGAGAATTAGCGATGCTATAAATAATGCTCCGGGATTGGCTAATACTGCTTCTGCAATAGATGCTGGAACAGTTCAAGTTCAATTTCCGGCAGGTCAAAATCAGCAACAGATAATGCAATCAATTGCACAAATCGAGGCATTGAATGTTATAAGCGACCCAGCCGCAAGAGTGGTTATTAACGAAAGAACGGGAACAGTTGTTGTTGGTGCAAATGTGCAACTATTACCATCTGTGATTGCTCATAGTGGATTGGAAATTACAATTCAGAAGCAAGTAGTTGTTCCACAGCCTGCACCTTTTGTGATACGTCCACCACAGCCGGTTGAAACTGCTGAAATTGAAGCACAAGAAGAAATTCGCGAGTCAATTCCATTGGTTGTTCAGGGTGCAACTGTGCAAGATATGGCAACAGCATTAAATTTATTAAAAGTAAATCCAAGAGATTTAATTGCAATATTTCAAGCTTTGAAAGAAGCCGGAGCTTTGCAAGGTGAATTAATTATACAATAGGAGAAAGTTTATGGAAATTACCCCTGTAAATAGTCAAATAAATAATGATTCGCTGATTCAAAACAAACTTTCGGCTCTTTCTAATATTAATATGATGGATGTTGCCAAAAAGGCAATGAGCGAGCGAGATAAAGCAGAAATCGGTAAAGCCGCTCGTGGATTCGAATCGCTGTTCATTAATATGATGCTAAAAGAAATGAAAGCCGCTATGCTAAACGAAGAAGATGGCGAGGAAGGAATGACTTTTGGTGCAGATACATTAAAGGGCTATACTGATATGCTTTTTGCTGATGATATGTCGAAAGTTGGCAAAGGAATTGGTATTGCTGATACAATTTATAAGCAATTGACAGGCGAATCAATTCCGGCAACTCGAATCATAAATCCAGTTGCACCAAATCCAACTACTTCCGGCACTATTGAAGATGAGGAAGAAATTCCAAAAAAGAAGGATTTTGCTTCAAAATTTTATAATAATTTGAATCAAAATATGCCCGAAACAGGAAATTTTTTCGACAATATGAAAAAGCGTCTCGGCAATTATGAGGATATTATTCAAGCGGCAGCCCAAAAATTTAATGTGCCTGATAGTTTAATCAAAGCAGTTATCACAACAGAATCAGCAGGAAAACCAACTGCCGTTTCATCAGTTGGAGCCAAAGGACTTATGCAATTAATGGACGGCACAGCCAAAGATTTAGGTGTAAGCAATTCATTCGATCCAAAAGAAAATATTTTTGGCGGAACGAAATATTTAAGTCAAATGCTTAAGAAATATAATGGTGATACCGAATTGGCGCTTGCGGCTTATAACGCAGGTCCCGGCAATGTAGATAAATATAACGGAATACCGCCATTTAAGGAAACTCAGGCATATATCCGAAAAGTAAATAAATATAATAATTATTTTGAAAATGGACAGGTGAATTTATGATACTAAATAAATTATTAACATACTTGAAATATGAAGAACAACTGCTTGTTGAGTTGAATAATCTTGCAGAAAAACAGCAATTTGCACTTGTCAAATTTCAAATGGAAGAGCTTGAGCAAATTGTTAAATATCAAGAAGAAGTGGCTAATAATCTCAAGTTGGCTGAAGACCAACGTATGAATATACTTATGTCTTATTTCAAAATAAGCAGAAAAGAGGCAATGGAGCTTTCTTTATCAAAAATTGAAGAACATTTCAACAATGATGAAAGAATTGAAATTTACAAAATTAAAAACAAACTCAGGAGACTTCTCTCTGATTTATCAGATAAAAACCTTGCAAATAAAGTACTTACGAATAGGGCAAGGCATAGTATCAGAGAGATTATAAATGTTTTTACTAATGGAAACAACAATGTTTATAGTGTTCGGGTTTGAAATTAATTATATTTAGGTATAGTTATTGCTTTATTAAACTCGAGTTTATAATATTTTAGGATAAATATTAAGTTCAGGAGGACTAATTATGAGCTCACCTATTGGGATAAGAGATGCAATGTGGCAAAAAGCTCAGGCACTTGCCACAAACATTCATATATTGAGTGACTCCCTGCCCAAAGATGAAATTTATGAGCTGAAGATTCGGCTCAAGCACTGTGTGGCTTCAATTCCTGAATATCTTGTTTCAGGATTTGAAAAAGAAAGAAGAATAGACAAAATCAGAGCATTTATTTACGCATCTTCTCAACTTGAAGAATGCAGAAGTTATCTTAATATGATAGAAAATCTGCATTACAGCGATGTGAAAGATTTGAAGCGGCAAGTAGATGAAATGGCTGTGATGTTGAAATTGAATTCAGGAACTTTTAATTAAACGGTATTTTTATGTCGGGATTTAATTCACTTGAAATCGGAAAAAGAGCATTATTAGCTCAGCGTTTTGGTTTGGACGTAACTTCAAACAATATAGCCAATGTGAACACTCCCGGCTATTCAAGACGTACTGCTATTCTTTCCGAATCCGATTCCCTTAAATTGAATGGTCATTTTATGGGAACCGGAGTTCTTGTGGATAAATTACAAAATTTCCGTGAAGATTATATCGATAAAGAGATTAGGAATACCAATTCACGTCAACAAAGTTACAAATCTGATGTTGAGTATTTTCAGAGAATCGAAACTATTTTAGGAGAGCCAACTGAAAAGGGTATTAATGAATTAACAACTGAATTTCTTAATAAATTCAATGAGTTATCATTAAAACCGGAAAATGTGCCTCTGAGAGATCATCTTATTGAATTTACAAAAGGTATGACCGAGAGATTTAATGTGATTGCTGGAAATATGGCTGATCTGCGAGCAGAAGCTTTCAAAAAAATTGAAACTACTGTTACCACTGCAAATAATCTAATTCAAGAAATCGCAAAATTAAATGAATCTATAAGTAATTCAAAGATTTCTTCAAGTAGCGAAGCACAAAGTATGGTTGATGCAAGAGAAACAAAACTATCGGATTTGTCCGGTTTTTTTGATATTAAAGTTACGTTTACTGATAACGGTTCAAGCAATGTTTTTTTGAATGGTATTAATTTGATTACCGAAAGCGTGTATTCAAATTTAGAACTTCGAGAATCCGTTAATCCTGCAAGTGGCGAGCGAACAGCTGAAATCGTAACTTATGATAAATCAAATAATATCACCAATACTTTACAGCCACAAGCGGGTTCTGTTTATAGTTTGCTAAATCAGTATAATGAAAATCTTGATGATGTGGATTCATCAGGCAACTTTTCAACCTCGAAAGGATTTCATTCATTTGTTAATGCATTGGTTCAGAATGTAAATGAAATTGCAGTAACTGGATTTGGACTGGATGATAATGGAGCAACTGCTCCTGCTCGTGCATTTTTTGAGCCATCTGTGGGTAATGCAAATGGCTTTAATATTCGTATTGCAGATGACATTATAAATAATCCAAGAAATGTTCCACTTTCTTCATTCGAAAAAACTCCGGGAAATTCCGATATAGCAAAAGCAATTGCAAGATTGGCAACAGATACGACGTTTCTGAATGGCTTCACACCAAGCGGCTATTTAGCATCATTTATTGGAAAAGTAGGAAATTTGAGCAAGGAGGCATTGAATGGCAATTCCACAACCGGACTTATTGCCGACCAATTGCAAAGCCAAAGAGAATCAATTATTGGCGTAAATCTTGATGAAGAAGCTATTAATTTGATTAAATATCAAAAAGCATTCGAAGCATCTTCAAGAATCGTGAATATGACAAGTGAAATTCTTAGTACTATCATCAATCTTGGGAGATAATAATGAGAATTACTAATAAATCAGTTTATTATCCTTACCAAAAAAATCTCGAGGAAATCCAAAATCGTAGATTCAAGGAGCAAATGCGTCTTTCCACATCCAAAGATATTGTAAATATTGCCGATGCTCCGGATAAACTTGTTGATGTAAAACAATTAAGCTCCAAATTGGCAGATAATAGCAAGTATTTGAATATTAATGATGATGCACTTGGTGAAATGCGAATTATGGCTGATACTATGGAGGCAATTTCTGATAATTTGCAAAAAATTCGACAACTTACTATCGATGCAACACAAATTGGAAACTCAGGCAATATATATAGTCTGGCTACTTATATCAAAGGTATATTGAAAGATACAGTTAAACTTGCAAATAATGATTTCCAAGGAAGATATGTGTTTGGTGGCACAAAAACTACACCCGATTCATTAGACATTACTGCCGAAGCTCCAATCAAGGAGCCATTTGAATTGATACAAGGTGAGCCAACTCCAGAAAACAAATCAGGATTGAGAGTGGTTTTCAAGGGCAATAATGAATTGCGTTCATATAACAAAGATTCAAAAACCACAGAGATTATCAATACCGCATCTAATGAAGTATTTGGCAACGAATCTACTGAAGTTTTCGATGCGATTATTCAAGTTTATAATTTACTTGCATTTAATAATGACGGTGGCGAGAGACAACTCGGCGATTACATGACAAATGAAGAAATTAGCAAAGTAAGTTTCCATCAGCAGAGAGTTGCTACTCTTGCTGAAAAACTCGACAATGCAAGCGGCAGAAATGGCGCCAAACTTTCAAGAGTTGAGCTTGTTCGCGACCAAATGGTAGAAGAAAATGCTCGATTGAACGAATTTCTATCGTTAAAACAGGATACAGATATTGCAAAATCTACCATCAATCTCAAACTTGAAGAAAATGCTCTCAATTATTCTTTACAAGTTGGCTCAAAATTAATACAAAACTCCCTCTTTGATTTCTTACGTTAATCCATAACTTAGATATAAATTTAAAAATCATTGTTAGTAATTACTGACTGAACGGCAGTATTTTCAACACCCGTAACTAAGCCCCAGCTTTGTTACGGTAAATAATTATATAAGCAACTAAGCAGGACATATTAACCAAAATTATAAAAAAAAGAGCCATCTTTTTCAAGAGGGCTCTTCAGAAAATCGGATTGTTTTATTTATTTTTTTATTGGAGTAGTTTTTGTTGCTAATTTTGCTACAAATTCATCCCATAAAATTTGTTGATCTGGAGTAAGCACTTCTCTGATTGAAGCAAGCAAAGTGTCCCAGCATGCTTTCAATTGAGCAAGAGCGGCTTGAACTGCAGGATCTGCTTCCATTTGGGCACGGATGTTTGCGTTCAATTCAGTTAATTGTGCTTTTGCTTCTTCTTTTGTGATTTCACCAGCTTTCAATGATTCCATAATAGCTTTTCTTGCATCATTACCAAGTTGGATATAAGGCAATTGAGCGGCTTTAAGAGCAGTAACAGCTTCTTTTTCGCAATTTCTGTGTGCTTCGATTAAAAGTTTGATTGCTTCTTTTTGAGTATCATCAATTTTCATTTCAGCAAAAATTCTCTGGAATGGTCCTTTGGGCAATGGTGCTTTGTGTGGATTGTCAATTTTTTTGTCTGAAGGTTTTTTTCCGCCTTTGTCATCGCCATTTTTTACTTCTTTCATTGTATATGGCATTTCGCTTGATAAAACCATATCTGATGATAGAGTTGCTTCACTGCCAATTCCGTCAGCAGTTAATGCTGGAACTTCAGCATAGAATGAATATGATGAATAATCATCATTTGAGTTAATTGATTCAGGTTCGGTCACACCTGTAAGTTGTTCGCAAGAATTTAGTACGAACATCATAACTATTGCAGATAAAATCAATCTGCCTGCGATAAATGTGTTTTTCAACATTGTCATTTCTCCAAAATATTTATTTAAAAACTTTTTCTTTCTTGTCTTGTCCGGACATAAGTAAATACACAACGAAAAAAAAATAGTTGCAGAATTATTTATTATTTTTTTAAAATTTCCAAATAAAAAAATTACTCTTTCTTGCAAATATCTGTAACTTGATAAAATTAATATTTATTGCTTTCAAATAACTAATAAATCAAAAAAAATTAAACTGCAGAGCAAATACAAGAATTTTAAGTTCTTTAATGTTAATTACAATTGATGATGTTCTGCTTCATAAGCATTTTTCTGTTTCTTTGGCTAATTGAAGTTCTAATGCAATATTATTCGCCAAAAAGACATAGTAGTTTCGACACATTATAATACTAATATAATGTCAGATTTTCAGCTAAAATCTATGTAGTTTTCCTTAAATTTCGTAAAATACCCCATCAATATTTTACTATTTTTTGCAACAATTAAAAAAATAGTGTTTTTTTTGGATTTTTGTATAAAATTATTTGGTAAATGATGAAAATACTCGTAATTTTGTATTCCTGTTTTATACAGTTTAACTGGGACGTCGCCAAGTGGTAAGGCATCGGGTTTTGGGTCCGACATTCGTAGG
>JANJUO010000620.1 GCA_024710535.1 bacterium | reverse complement strand
ATAGAATTGCATACTTTGCAGGATCTTTATTGCTTATTGCAATTGCGTCATTCTTGTTGATAAATACATCAATCGCATCAAATAAAAATGAACCAGATAATAGCGAATGTCTTGCCTGCCATGAAGATACCTCATTAAAAGGAAAGAAAAAAGGCAAAACTATTTCAATGTTTGTTAATGAAAAAAAATTAAAAACATCTGTTCATTATGGTGCGGCATGTACAGATTGCCATGTGGATTTGCTGAATGCTGACCTACCTCATGAAGATGATTTGCCAAGGGCGAAGTGCGGAAAATGTCACCAAGATGAGCAAAAAAATCATGATATAAGTTTGCATGGTCAAGCGATCAAAAAAGGTGATCCACTTGCCCCAACTTGCCAAACATGCCATGGCAGTCATGAAATTGTGAAGGTAAAAGCAGATAATTCTCCTGTATCGCCAATTAAGATTCCATATTTGTGCGGACAATGCCACAAAGAAGGTTCACCGGTTCAATTACAGAGAAATATTCCACAATCACATATTTTAGAAAATTATACAGAATCGATTCATGGTTATGGATTGCTTCACAAAGGATTGACAGTTACTGCCACTTGCGCTTCTTGCCACTCTGCCCACTTAATTTTGCCTCATACAGATCCACGATCGTCAATATCAAGAGGCAATATTGCTAAAACTTGTATTCAATGCCATGCAAAAATCGAAGATGTACATCAAAAGGTAATTAATGGTCAGAAATGGGAAAAAGAAGCTCACGTTCTTCCTGCTTGCGTAGATTGCCATCAACCACATAAAATTAGAAAAGTATATTATGCAATGGGATTGGCAAATGAAGAATGTATGAAATGTCATCAAAAAACAGATTTGAAATCAAGTAAAGATGGCAGAAGCTTGTTTGTTGATGTTAGAGAGCAAAATCATTCCGTGCATTCAAAAACTGCTTGCAGTCAATGTCATACAGATGTTCTTCCATCAAGCAAAAGACCATGCGAAAGCATCCAAAGCAAAGTTAATTGCGGCTCTTGCCATGAAAATGTTAACAATAACTATCAAAAAAGTATGCATGGCGAGCTTCACGCTTTGAAAGATAAAGATGCGCCCGATTGTAAAACTTGTCACGGCTCACATAAGGTATTAGCAAAAAGCAATCCCGAGTCTCAAATTTTCCCTGCAAATATTCCAACTTTATGTTCAAGTTGCCACATGGATGGAAAGAAAATTGCAATGCGAATAAAGGATGCTCCTAAAAATTTGGTGAGTCAATACTCTGAGAGCATTCATGGAAAGGGATTAACAAAAAGCGGTTTAACTGTTACAGCAACTTGTGCAGATTGCCATACAGCTCATAGCGAAAGACATCACAAAGATAAGCTATCAAGCACTCATCCAGACAATATAGCACATACTTGCGGCAAATGTCACTATGGCATCGAACAGCAATTTGATAAATCTATTCATTCGAAATTAGTTTCTAATTCAAAAGAAAAATTACCAACCTGTAAGGATTGTCATTCCGCCCACGCTATTAAGGGAACCCATAATGATGCATTCAGATTTGACATTATGAAAACTTGCGGAAAATGCCACGAAAAAATTACTCATACATATTTTGATACTTATCATGGAAAGGTTTCTCAATTAGGTTCCAAAAAAGCTGCAAAGTGCTACGATTGTCATGGGGCGCATGATATATTGCCTGTAAGTAATCCGGCATCACATTTATCAAGGGAAAATGTTGTTGCCACTTGTCAGAAATGCCATCCTAATGCAAATAGAAGATTTGCCGGCTATCTAACTCATGCCACACATCATGATCCTGATAAATATCCATTTTTATTCTATGCATTTTGGGGTATGACCTCATTATTGATAGGAACATTTTTAATTAGTTGGCTTCATACATTGCTATGGCTTCCGCGTTCGATACAAATGCGTAAGAAAATGAAAATGATGGAAGCAAGTTCATCTGATAAACGAAGAATAATGAGATTCACACCATTGAATAGAGCATTGCATATAATTATGGTTACCAGTTTCTTAATTTTGGCGGTAACAGGTATGTTATTGAAATTTTCATACACTTCAATCGCACAAAGTATTGTTATGAGTTTTGGTGGCGCCGAGGTTGCGGGTGTTTTCCATAGAATAGCCGCCTCGATGTTGATGGGAATTTTTATTATTCACATCATTGACTTATTTAGAAAGAAAAAAGAAGATTATGGTACTTGGAAAAATATGTTATTTGGACCAGATTCATTGGTGCCAAATCTAAAAGATGCTCAAGATGCAAAAGCATCAATTCTTTGGTTTATTGGAAAAGGACCACAACCACAATATGGAAGATGGACTTATTGGGAAAAATTTGATTATTTTGCAGTATTTTGGGGTATATTTATAATCGGATCAACAGGATTTGCATTATGGTTCCCAGCATTTTTTACAAAGATAATTCCGGGTGAATTTCTAAATATTGCAACAATTATTCATAGTGATGAGGCATTACTTGCAACAGGATTTATATTTACGGTGCATTTCTTTAATACGCATTTCAGACCGGAAAAATTCCCGATGGATACAGTAGTATTCACCGGATCATACTCTTATGAAGAATTCAAACACGAAAGACCAATTGAACATCAACAATTATTGGAAAAAGGCGAATTAGATAAATATATTGTTCCAATGCCGTCAAGATTCTATCAGACAATCGTGAAGATTTTTGGATGGGGAGCATTGATTACAGGTATGCTTGTAGTTGTGTTTATAATTTATTCAATGCTTTATTTGTACAAATAAATTCAATACTTAATTCGTATAAAAAAAGCTCGGCAAATGTCGGGCTTTTTTTGTTTGAATATCAGGTTTGAAGCACATATTTTGCGATATATTATGAAAATAAATTCACTAAATATATATAAAATATTACACTTACAC
>JANJUO010000066.1 GCA_024710535.1 bacterium | reverse complement strand
AAATATACTTATTAATACACTAGCAGAAATTATGTTCAATTACCCAATCACGGCAGCTCAAGTAACCAATTTGAAAGATATTCTTATTCCTGGATTACCCGATTATGAATGGAGTGTTGAATATTCAGATTATTTAGCTGCTCCTACCGATTTAGCACTTGCCAATTCGGTTAAAAACAAATTAAAAAATCTTTTTTCTGTCATGGTTAGGATGTCAGAATTTCAAATAATGTAATAAAAAAAATGAATAGAAGACACTTTCTAAAATCAACAGCAATAGCTTCCATTCCACTCACATTAGGTGGATTTTCGCTGTTTGCCTCAGAAAGAACAAACGCATCATTCTTTGATGTTAATAATAATAAAATTTTAGTACTCATTCAGTTGCAAGGAGGTAATGATGGTTTATCTACTATATATCATTCAGCACAATATGCAAATTTACAGGCAGTAAGAGGAAACATAATCATTCCAGAAAACACTATCATTAATGTTCAAAACAACTATGGTTTCCATTCTGCAATGCAAGGTATGAAAGATATTTGGGATATTGATGCACTCGGAATTGTTCAAAATGTTGGCTATCCTAATCAAAATCGTTCCCATTTTAGATCAACAGATATTTGGAATACAGGTTCATCTGCCGAAGATTTTGAAACCAAAGGTTGGATAGGAAAATTTTATGATTTGGAATATTCTAACTATCCAAATGGTTACCCAAACACCACAAATCCACACCCTTTTGCATTGACCTTGGGGAAAATTGTTTCAGAAACCTGCCAAGGTGTTAATGCCAATTATAGTTTATCATTATTAGATCCATTTAATCCAGGAACAGCTTTTGTAAGTGCTGGAGGCAACATTCCAAGCAATTGTTATGGCGATTCTCTATCTTTTGTAAATGATACCGTTTCTCAGACCAATGCTTACGCATCTGTAATAAGTACAGCTGCAAACGCAGGTAATAATTTATCTACAAAATGGAATACTCTGACAACAGAATTGTCTACAAAGTTAAAAAATGTTGCAAGACTAATCTCTGGAGGTTTGCAAACCAAAATATATGTAGTTCAATTAGGTGGTTTTGACACTCACGATAATCAAGTTGTTAGTGGAGCAGTGGGTACTGGAATTCATAGCAATTTGCTCAAAGAACTTTCAGATGCTGTTTGTGCATTTCAAGACGACTTAAACTTGTTGAATGTAAATGATAGAGTGGTTGGAATGACCTATTCTGAATTTGGCAGAAGAATTCGTTCCAATGCAGCATTAGGTACTGATCATGGAACGGCTGCACCCGTATTTTTATTTGGAACTTGTATTCAAAAACAAATATTGGGCGATCATCCAGTAATTGATACACAAGTTGGTATCGATGAAGGTGTACCAATGCAATATGATTTTAGAGATATTTATGGCACAATTCTAAAAGATTGGCTTGGATTGAATACTACTGAAATATCCAATGTGTTGCACCCAAATGTTCAAACTTTACCATTATTTAAATCAAGCTGTGTTCAAACTTTATCTAATCCAGATTTGCAAAAAATTGATTTTGAAATAATATTAAACCCTAATCCTGCCAGCAGTTACATAAAAATTGAATTTTCTAATTGGAGTGATGTTACTCAAGTAAGTATATTTGATGCAAGAGGAAGTCTAATAGAAAAGATTCAAGCTGAAAATTATTCAAATCAAAGTATAAACTTGAATGTATCGAATTACCCTTCTGGAACATATTTTGTTCATATTCAAAATAAGTTTGGAAACAAAACCAAAAAATTCATTAAAACATAAAAATGATATTTGAATCACGGTTATCTACTATTATAAATTTTAACTTAAAAGCAATGCAATTAGTGAATATTGGTAAGCGAAGTGAAATTCAACATTAAATACGAAACATATGAAAAAACGACCCATAACAAGCGTTTTGCAAAATGGCGGACTGTCGTGCAAACTTGGAGCTTTTTGCTTCTATTCAAGCTCAGTACTTTATTATAAGTCTCAATCAACTTATTCTATCTTCTTAAATTCTCTTTGAATT
This sequence comes from bacterium, assembly GCA_024710535.1. GTDB lineage: Bacteria > Bacteroidota > Ignavibacteria > Kapaibacteriales > UBA2268 > JANJUO01. Next base: position 1,368 of record JANJUO010000066.1, on the reverse strand, counting down.
TATTTAAATAATTTTCTTAATTTTGCATTATCATTTATTGAGAATTCGTAGGTAAGTGATAAAAACTTGATATTACGTAAAGATGCTTTATTTTAGTAGATAGACGAAATAGATAAAAACATTCGCTTATTCCGCAAAAATAGTTAGAAAAGCGAATGAAATGATACAAAAAAGGCGGTTTCGTAAATAAATGAGTTAGTGGCAAGGCTATAACGACACAACAACAAGCGAAAATGACAACAATAAAATTCAAAGAATGGGAATTAATCGTGGACAGAGAATTAACAAAACTGACCTACGACAATGTTGCCATTGGCGGACCTGAAAATTGTGGTTGCAATGACTGTAAGAACTTTGCTAACAACAGAGAAGCAATTTACCCAAAAGAAATAAAAAAGCTGCTTGACGAACTTGGTGTTGACTATAAAAAAGAAAGTGAAATTTGCCATTACTGCCGACAAGATGATGGACTTCATTACTACGGTGGTTGGTTTCATTTCAAAGGAAAATTTAAAGGTAAGGACTGCACAGTTCCGGCAGGTTCAGGCGGATTTACTTTTGACTTAACACCAATCAATGACAAGTTTAGCATTGGGTTTCGTTACGACAGTGCATTGACATTTTTTGACGACAAAGAAAATGTAGTTCAAATTGAATTTGATGCTAACACACTTTGGACATTAGAAAAAGAATTGGAAAGTGAATGAACATAGCAGACATAATGCAGATTTAAAATATAAGTTCATACAAGATTTTGAAAGAGTTCAGAGTTTCGTTAATGAATTTGACCCTTGCGGACTAATTTTCGCAGGAGCACCACTTGACGAATACGACTGCTTGACAAATCAACTTTTAAGTGCTGTTTATAGTGGTAAGACAAGAACAGAAATCAAAAATCTAATTTTACACGAAATTGAACACCATTTTGGAACACCTGACATTGATGCTTTGACAGAACCATACAAGACTGAATTTTATAACGACATAGAAAAATTAATTGACAAACTCGAACAACATATTGAGAAGAAGCCCAGCCGCTAACACTGCTTTTGCATCAGGCGGACTGTCGTGCAAACTTGGAGCTTTTTGCTTCTATTCAAGCTCAGTACTTTATTTTAAGTCTCAATCAACTTATTCTATCTTCTTAAATTCTCTTTGAATTTATTAAAATAATTTTCTTAATTTTGCATTGTCATTTATTTAGAAGATGTAGGTAAGTGAGATTGATAATTGGACTTTTCAGCAAATTAAAATAATTAGGATTCTAACAACTATGAAGTTATTTGTTATATTTTTAAATTTCTTACTTATGGCTAATCTTGCATTTGCCAACTTGAAATATCATCCTGTTAGTTTTATGATTAGCAC
>JANJUO010000015.1 GCA_024710535.1 bacterium | reverse complement strand
GTAACAGATGAAAAGCAGAAAGGGTATCTCACAACAATACTAACAAGTGGGAAAACACTATTATCATTGATAAATGACATATTGGATTTATCAAAAATAGAAGCAGGAAAATTGGATATCTCACCCGAAGCAACAAATATTAGAGTTGTTTTCAATGAATTATCTCAATTATTTATGCCAAAAGTTAATGAAAAGGAAATTGCTTTTGTTGTTGAAATGGATGAAAGTTGCCCAAATAGTATAATAATTGACGAATTGAGAATAAGGCAGATTTTACTGAATTTAATCGGAAATGCCATAAAATTTACCTCCAAAGGATTTGTTAAATTATCCTTCGTTATTGATAACATAAAAGATGATCATTTGGATATTAGTTTCAAAATTCAAGATTCAGGAATTGGCATAAGCAATGAAAACATAGAAAGAATTTTTGAAGCATTCACTCAACAATCGAGTAAAGATACAAAATTGTATGGTGGAACTGGGCTTGGCTTGGCAATCACAAGACGATTATGCGAATTAATGGGGGGAAAAATATCTGTTGAAAGCGAGGTTGGAATTGGGAGTACTTTCAAAGTTAGTTTCCATAATATTCCTTACACTCATGAAGAAGTTTTCTCGGAAGAATTATACTTATGGAATGAGAATGAAATTCAATTCAAACCAGCTAAGATTTTAATCGTTGATGATGTGGAATTCAATTTGAAACTTTTACATTCATATTTGGAACCTTATAATTTTGAAGTATTTGAGGCAGAAAATGGTTATTTGGCTATTCAAATTGCAACTGAAGTTATGCCAGATTTAATATTTATGGATATTAGAATGCCCGGTATGGATGGTTACACTGCAACAAAAAGTATCAAAAACAATGAAAAAACTGCAACTATACCAATAATAGCATTAACGGCATCTGCATTGCAAAGCGAAACTGCCAAAATCAATGCTTTATTTAACAGTTATTTAAGAAAACCAATTCAACAAAAACTTTTAATTAACGAAATCAAAAAATATGTTGAATTCGAAATTGTAGAGAGAACAATTGATTCAGTAGATGCAAAATACAAAGTTGTTAGTGATGATATCATCACAGATGAATTAAAAAAACAATATAATTCAATGTTTTACGATTATGCAGAAATATTAGATATGATGATTATTGATGATTTGAAAAATTTTGCTAATCGTCTTTATGTTTTTGCTGATGAAAATAAACTTGAAAGTTTGAAGTTACAATCAAATGAATTGGTTAAATTTATAGATGACTTCAGATTTGACAAAATTCAATTTCAAATGGAAAAAATTAATAAAATATTTATAAAATAAGGATTTATAATGGACAACAATATCGAAAAAGATATAATTCTTGTGGTTGATGACCAACCTGTTAATTTAAAAGTTGTATCAACGGTTTTGTCGAAAGATTATACAATAAGTATTGCCGATAGTGGCATTAAAGCTCTTAAAATACTTGAAAAAATGAAGCCAAGTTTGATACTTCTTGATGTGATGATGCCAGAAATGGATGGGTATGAAGTTATCCAAAAAATAAAATTGCAAGACGATCTAAAGGATATACCTGTTATATTTTTAACAGCAAAAAATGACATTGAAGATGTTGTTAGAGGATTTGATTTTGGTGCTGTTGATTACATCACTAAACCTTTCAATATGAGAGAGATTGCCACAAGAATTAAGAATCATTTAGGACTTTTCAATGCCAAGAAACAAATCGATTTAAAAAATATCGAACTTGCGGAATCTAATAGAAAGTTACTTGAAACTCAAGAAGAATTAAAAAGAAGAAACGAAGATTTGATTTTTGCACATGATTCGATTGAAGAATATGCTTTTAAAGTTAATCAAATAAATCAAAAGTTATCAGAATCAGAAGCAGAACTCAAAATATCTAACGATGAATTATTAAAATCGAATCGTGAAAAAGACAAATTCTTTTCAATTCTTGCTCATGATCTAAAAAGTCCTTTCACAGGATTAATCGGTGTTTTGGGCTTGCTAAATGATGATTTTGATAATTTAGAAGCAGATGACAAAAGAGAAATGATTTCTGCGTTGCTTCAATCGACAAAAAATGTTCACGCTTTAATCGAAAATCTTTTAGAATGGTCAAGAGTTAAGCGTAGAGTTATAAGATTCTATCCAATTGAAATTTTTCCAGCACAAATTGTTTCCAGCATAAAAAGTGTTTATCGAAGCCAATTGACATCTAAAGCTATAACATTGAATTCGAAAATACCCGAAGATTTATCAATCAAAGCAGATAATGCAATAATTAATACCATTTTTAGAAACTTAATTTCAAATAGTTTAAAATTTTGCAACGCGGGTGGAATAATTGATATTGGTTGCGAAGTTGATGACAAAGGTTATTGCATTTTCAAAATTTCTGATAATGGTATAGGTATTACAGATAATTTAAAAAATAAACTATTCAAAATTGATGAACATATTACTAGTGTAGGTACTTTCAATGAGAAAGGAACAGGTTTAGGATTAATTCTTTGTAAAGAACTTATTGAATTGCATCAAGGTAAAATTTGGATAGAATCGGAAGTAGAGAAGGGAACAACAGCATTTTTTACATTGCCATTAATTTTCTAAATTTATAAATATCAACCATACAGAAAACTAATTCTGTATGGTTGATAATAATATTTCTAATTGAATTTGAAAGTAGCAACAGATTTTTCGAATGCCGGTAAAAAGTCCTTTTCTTCTGGTACAAACCAGTTAATAGTTACTCTATAAAGAACATCTCCGTTTATTACAAACCATATTCTGCCTTTTACATCTTTGGAAGCTTTGTAATCCATTGAGTATGATTTTTTGCCACCTAAAGTTGTTTCGCGAGGAGTAGCATTGAATTTTGCTTTATTATCTTCAACAATTTTCTTCAAATCTTTTGACTTTGAAGCATCAAATGTTTCAACTCTAATGTAAGAATCGCCTCTTCTTAAGCCCATATAGTTATAAACTCTCAAAGCGCCAGGTGATTTAGCAACATTTTCCGAACGGAAATTATCAGGAATCAAAATTGCAAATCCATCTCCATCTTTTTCCATTAAATTCATTGATGGTGGTAATTCTTCAACAACTTGTGTAATTGTATCTTTTACTTTTTCTTTTGGTGTTGAAGCCAAAACTACTGATTTTAGTATGTCTGAAAATGAATTTTTGTAAGTTTCCCAAGATCCACCAAATGTTTCAAATCTCACAACGGTTGCATAATTTGCATCTTTTTGCGCTATATACATTTCACCATTCATCAATCCGTCATTTAATTCAAATTCATAAGAATATTTCTTTGCACTCACATTGTCTATCGTTGTTGAGCTTTCTTTGTATGCTGTAGGGTCGAATACTTTAACTCCATTCAAAACTTCATCAAAAGTTCTATTAGAATCTAATTTGAATGAAATAACTTCATATTTTGCACCAGGAAAACCTTCAGGATCGTATTTGGAGAAACGTTTTCTGGCTTCAGGGTGAGAAAATACAACAAATCTGTCGCCCTGTACACTTGATACTTGCCAATTTTTCGGATATTTTGTAGAAAATCCAAGAACGGCATCTTTATATTCTGCCAATTCTTTAATTTCAACAGGTTTCGGACCGCTATCACATGATAAAATAATAAAAGCGATTCCGATTAATGCTAATGACTTAAAAAAAACTCTCATTTAAAAAACTCCAAAATTTGAGAAAAATAGTCTTTAAAAAAGCAAAAATAAAGAATATTAACGAATTAAAATAACTTTCTTTTTTAATAATACCAAAGATTGCATATTTTTCTGTTAATTTTTTTTATAATTAATTTCAGCAACTCTAATAACAGATATTCCAATTGATTTGGAATTATTGCTTAGATAGTCAACAATCGGAACATCCAGAATTACTTTCTTTTTTGATGATGATGCGTGAAGTAATCTCAAATTATCATCATCATCCCTATAGGCAATACCGGTATGAGAATAATCAAGTCCGGGCATATTTGTTGCAATAGCAATAATATCTCCTGTTTGAATAAGTTGCTCGTATAATCTAACTTTATCTTTTGGTAAATACCAATATCTTCTGGAATTAACAACTTGCTCAACAGATTTTATAACTGGAACAAAATTGGGATTATTCTTTAACGCAGGATATTTTTCATAATTTTCGGACATATACCAGACATTAATATCTAACTTGTTTCCACCGATAGAATTAGTAATATCACGAACAATTCCTTTCTTTTCATTATCAATTATCCACTCTGCAGTATAATGAAGTCTTGAAGTGTAATCCTTTAGAATTCGATTCCTATATCTTGTTTCGGTTACTTGATTGATCAAATCATCAAAAGTATCCAAACCCTTTTTCAAAATTAATGAGATACCTAAAACATTTTCAAAAAATGTAACACAATCCAATTCCAACAAATTAACAACACATTTTTCTTCTTTGTTAATATCTAAAGTTCCACCAACATAAGGAGTTTCCAAAAACTGCATACCAATTCTACCCATTAAGAGACCCATAGGCAGGGTATTCCAACTGTTTTCTTGTGCTTTTTTGATAATTTCCAAAAATTTTAATTTATTTTCATCTTCATTACTTTCCTTCTTCTTATTTTTTTTTGTTTGAGAAAATAAATAATTCCCAGCCAATAGAGGCATAGAAGCAAAACAAATATTTCTTAAAAAATTTCTACGATTCATTTTTATTTCACTACACTAAATAATTTTCTAATATTTCCGGATGGAGTAATCAAATTCAAGCTATAAACGCCCGATGATAAATGATTTAGATTAATTGGAATTTCAATTAAATTTGATTCACCAATTTTTCTAATTAATTCGATACGATTCAAAATAACACCTGATAAATCCGATATTTCAATTGAATAATCTCCTGCTTCAAGTAAAAACAATTTTGCAATCGATTCATTTTGGGCTGGATTTGGAGAAATATCAATAGAAGTTGGCGAATTTGAATATTTCAAAAGTCTATCATCTCCCTCTTTACAAATTGCTATTTGCAAAGTACCATCTTCAGAATTTATATAACTCACCAAATTTAATTGACTATGAACAATTTTCTCGAATTTCAGCTCGGTTTTTGTAGTATCTCCAAGCATTGTGTATCCAGTAATTTCTAACAATTTATGATTTTCGCCTTTGAAATTAATATTATCCATTTCAATTATAATGTGTCTTCTATCATTCTTTAGATAATTGCCAATAATTTTCCCATTAGATACTTTTGAAGGGAAAAATAAAGTACGATCGAAACTGATTTCCAAAGAGTCAATTTTGAAATTTGAAATTTCATCGCTTGAAATTTCAAGTGAGGCAAATATTGGTATTACAAACTTATCTAAATCGGGAGTAGTTACCAAATCAGGCATACTTAATATTATTGTTTTCGATGGTAGTCCTTTTCCTTCGAGATATAAAGTATATGTTTCAACGCAATTACCAAAAATCAGATTGAAAACAATTGAATCACGATAATCTTTGGCTTCGGTAGGTGTGAAAGAAACCGTAAAATTGTCGCCTTCATTAAAATTATATGATTTGCCGGATACATTTGGAGTAATTTTAAAATTAGGTAAACTTGGACCACTTACATTTGTGATTATTAAATTCCAAGGACCTTGATTTGTAAATGTAAAATTACCATTTTTTGTGGAGTTCAAAATTTCTTGTATTGATAAAGAATTTTCACTAAATAAGAATTTACCTTTTTCGATCGTAACTTTAAGTTTGATTTCACGAACTTCAATTTTTCCATTAATATAAATTGTTGCTTTATAGTTTGCGTAATAAGTTCCATTAGGTGTATTGGCATTTATTTGAACATTAAAATTTAATCCAATTCTGCTTGAATTAACAGTATAAATCGTATCATTAATCAAACCGGTACTTGGCTGAGTAACAAAAAGTCCGCCTCCTAAATCAGTTAATTCTTCATTCAATACAATAAATGGTGCATTTCCGTTATTTTTCCAATACATATTTGAAAATGTTTTTGTTGGAATATCGGTTTCGCAAGGGGAGAACTTACCAAAATCAACTTCATCATTAATCAAATTATAATTTCCATGAACATTCAAATCATAAACTGTACTTAATGCATTTACAGTTATAGGTACTTTGATTGTATCATTGCAAGGAGTATCAAAAATTATATTCAACATATCATTTTGTAGATTTTGAGATGGATTAATTCTAAAACTAATGCTACGCTTTTCAGTAGGATTAACCAAATTTGGTGAACTTAAAATATTTTTAATAAAAGAACCGCTAAATTCAATTGGATTATTTGTTCTTAAATATTCTGGCAGCAATCCGTTATTCAAAATTTCAAATGTATAAGTTGAATCAAATCCGATAATTGCATTATTAATTACAATTGCGGAAGGAATTGCTGCCATTTTGAAGTGAGCAGTTTTTCCTTTTAGTGCAATTCTAATTTCAGGAGTACTTGGTTCGTTTGTTTTTATTACAAGTTCAGCAGAAAAATCTTCTTTTGATTTATTGAGTGATGGATCAAACCTAACCTTTATCATAACTCCATCACCCGGAGTTAAATTCATTGGAATCTTTAGAATATTGCTTGTAATCACAAAAACATCTTTGTCAACTCCTTCAATAAAAGCAGGTTCGGTAACATCAAAAGGTACGCTCGAAGAAGTTGGATTTAATATTCTAACTGAATCATTAACAATTTTACACCAAGGAATATTGCCAAAATCCATTTCAAACTTTGTTACTTCAACCGATGATTGAATTGCAATTCCCGAAACTATTGATTCAATATTAAATGAACAAGTAGTATCTGAATAAATTGACGCGATACTTACTTTTCCGGAAATTGTGCCTTGATTTGTAGGTTTGAATTGCAAAGTAATTTTGAATTCTTGATTTGGATTCAAAATCAAAGGTACCGCGGGTTTCTGAATAACAAAGAAATTTGGAGGAAACACATTTGGAATGTTATCAATCAATAATTTAGAACTACCAGTATTTTTGTAAGTAATTTCCATGTTGCTTGTTTGCCCAGTTCTTGTATCATCAAATTTGAGATTTGCAGGAACTGAAGAAACAATTTCTAAATTGGGCACTTCAACTTTTTTCATATCTAAAATTACAGAAAAAGTAGAATCTGCTCTATATTTAATTGGTTTTGCAATCGGGTCATTGGTTTTAACCCTCAAATTACACCAAAAATCACTTGTTTCATTACCTTGATATGTGTAAACAACTGTTATTACTCCTTTATCATTTGGCTTAATTGGTTGACTTGGCAAAATTATTTTGAAATTAGTTGGGTCATAATTTTCAATTTTTGCTGAAATTATTTCTAAGTCAACTTCTGCGTCTTTATGATTATAAACGTCAATAAATAAATTTCGTTCTGTATTCGAACCACAATTCAACGAATCATTCCTGATAGAAAAAACAGTTCTTGCTGTATCTACAATTGGATGCAAGTCTAATCTGAATATATTAGCACCTGCCTGAGACATTGCAAATGCCGGTTCTTTTTTGTAATCAGTTGAGGATGGATTATTTATTTCTTGAACTGCAACAAAATAATGATACTTATCTGTTCCTATTAGATTCATATCTATTGACCACGAACTGCCAGTTAAAGGAGTCATTGTTTTTGAAATTTCTTGCCAAATTCCTGATTCACTTTTTAGATAAAAATGAATTTTATTTGTAGTTTTGTCAGTACCAAAATATTTATAATTTTTAGAAATAGGGGAGCCAATAATTTTGAAATTTCTTGGAACAATATTGGTAGTGTCTGTACTAATTGCCGAATAAACATCTGGATTCAAAACAGCACTTTTATCTGCATATATACTTTCAATCCTTGCATAACCAGTTCCAGTTGTCGAAGAAACACTTGAACGACTATCTAGGTACACATCAATAACATTCCCTTTTGATGAAGCAATAATCATTCCGCCAGAACCATCACCACCATCAGAGGCACTATTTCCATCACCACCTTTTCCACCATAAGAATAAAAAGTTACAGCAGAAATATTTTTAGCAAATGCCATAATTGCACCGCCACCGCCACCACCATCACCAGAGCAATATGGTGGTAAAAAATCCATAGGATTACCACTTGCCGCACCTGAGCCACCTGCAAGTGGAATACATTGTGGATTTCCATGAGATTTTCCATAAGAAATATTAAGTCCAGCTCCATCAGTGGCAAAACCACCTGAACCACCTTTTTGGTTTTGTGTACGTCCACTTCCGCCACCAAATTGACCTTCTGGATTATCCGAACTACCTGCTAATGTACCTTTTCCAGAAATTCCAAATGGATGACCTGTTCCGCCACCTGCTGCTTCAAAATTAACAGTTGCGTTAAAAGGACCTGGAACACCATTTAATGAATAGCCGCCATAATCATTTGTGCCACTTAAATTTGGACCAGTACTATTTCCATAATTTTTCTTTCTGCCACCACCAAGAGCAAAGTTTTCTCCACCGGGACCACCGCCAGTAAAACCATCTCCGCCATTATTTCCTAAAGAGCCACCAATCAAAACATCACAATAAGCTCCACCACCACCACCGCCACCAGGACCAGCAGTTTTTCTATCAGCACTAACATCAATAATTGTTCTATTTGTACCGCCAATAGTTCCTTCAATATTACCTTTTGAAAGCAATACAAACGGCAAAAATGCTTCGTTGTATGTTGTTGATGGATCGCAATCAGCTAATGAAACAGTATATTTTCTTGGAGCTAATTTCAATGAATCAAAAATAATTGCCCCACGTGGTGAGCGTTTTCCTAAACTACCTTCACCAAAAACATTGTCTGTTGGATTGGCAATTATGCCATTATGATATGGATAAGGTTTAACGATATAAAATGTTTCGGTATTTGATTTAACTCCGTTTACTTCAACAGTAAGTGGAATTCTGAATTCATTACCTGCTTTTAATGCTTCATTTTCAGTTGGTTTATTGGTTTCTTTAATGAAGATTTGAGTTGAAATCATTCTTCCACCCCAACTTACAACCACTGGACCAACAACAACTTTGTCGGACTTTGTTGGGTCATCCACAAATACTCTAACAAAATCGCCAGGATTATTCAAATATATCGTATCCTTAGTTCCAAAATTATTTAATTTATCTGTAGGACCAATAAATTCTACATAAACATTCATACCCGGAGCGCCAATGTCAGGCAGTATGTAAGATATTTTTGGTTGCGCAATCAATTCATTTATAAGAAGTAAGCTTACAAACAAAATTATCAATAGTTTTTTCATAATTAACTCCGGTATTTGAAAAATTCAATAACTTATACAACTAACATATACGAAATTATAATAATATTATTTAACGAAATATAAAATTCAAATTTCGTTTACACTAAACTATAAATATAATAAAAATTTAAATTACAACAAACTTGTATTTGAATTTTGAAGAAGATTTTCAATTGTATCTTTGCTATTTGGTTTATAATATATATATTTGTATTTTGGTAACTATAAAAAATTTGTTAATTTGCAGAAAAGTGATGAAGAAAATATTATTATTGATTGTAATTTTTTATCTTTTTACAGAATACTCAAATTCGAAATCGAAAATTAATTTGGGTAACTCAGTAAATTCCATTTGTAATGAAATAAGCCCAATTGTTAGTTCAAATGGAGATTCATTATTTTTTTGTCGTAGTTTTTGCAGAGGAAATATTGGGAATGACGACATTTGGATCTCTGAACTTGATGAAAATAACGAATGGAGTAGAGCGAAAAATTCTGGAAAACAATTAAATTTAGGAAAAACAAATTTTGTTACTTCAGTTTTCGCAAATGGAAATAAACTTTTGCTTGGCTCATCTTTCGATAATAACGGCAAGCAAATTCAAGGAGCATCAGTAGTTACGAAAACAGAAAATGGATGGTCGAAACCTATAAATATCACTATAAAAAACTTTGTAAATAATTCAAAAACAAATGGCTTCTTTTTATCAAATGATTCAAAAATTTTGTTAATGACATTGAATAACGAATCTTCTTATGGCGAAAAAGATATTTTTGTAAGTTTTTTGGAAAATGGTTATAATTATAGTGAACCTTTCAATTTGGGTGATTTAATTAATACAAAAGGTGACGAAATTTCCCCATTTCTCGCAAATGATGGCGTAACTTTATATTTTTCAACAGATGGTAGAAGTGGATTTGGAAATGCAGATATTTATATGTCAACTCGATTGGATAGTACTTGGATGAATTGGTCCGAACCTATTAATTTAGGCAAAGACATAAATTCAGAAGGATGGGATGCCTTTTTTAAATTATCTCCCAAAGGTGATATTGGTTATTTTGCTTCAAATGTTGAATCTTACGGAGAAAGCGATATATTTTTTGCTAAATTGCCTGAAAAAATTCGTCCAAAAACAGTATCTCTCGTTCATGGTTCGATTAGAGACGCAAAAACTATGAAACCTATGAAAGCTCTTGTTGAATTGTTTTCATATCCAGAAAAAAAACGGTATAGTTTCACTTATTCTAATAGTAATGACGGAACTTACGAATTATCTTTGCCTGTGAGAGATATTTGGACTATCAAAATCAGCAATGATGATTATTTCTCTCAAGACTATATTATTGATTTGTCGTTAATTGATACTCATCAAGTATATATAAGAGATATTTCATTGTCATCCAAACTCGATACATTATTTTTTATGAGAAATATTTTGTTTGAATTTGCCCAAACAAACAACAAATTGAATAAAAGCGAAGAAATATCAATTTTATTGAAATTTTTGGAGCACAACAATGATTACGTTATAGAGGTTGTTGGGCATTCAGATTCTATTGGAAGTCCAAAGAATAACGAAAGAATTTCATTAGATAGGGCAAAAAAAGCCGCAGAAGTATTAATGAATTTTGGAATATCAAAAAATAGAATTATTATTTCCGGGCAAAGTTTTTTTAATCCAATTGCTCCAAACGATACAGAAGAGGGTAGAGCATTAAATAGACGAGTAGAATTTTATTTACGAAAGAAACAGCAATAATTCATTTTTATAACGTTAATAATATTTTAATTTTTGGAAACAAGTATGCAAAATTTAATTCAATTTTTTGAAAATATCAATAGTTTAGATCATTCTTATGATTTGAATACAATCAATGAAAATATTTCTTTGTTTTTGAACGGATTAAATACAGGCGAGCTAAGAACTGCAGAGCCGGATGGATTAGGTAATTGGAAAGTAAATTCATGGGTGAAACAAGCTATTTTAACATTATTTAAAATTGGCAAATTAGCAGATATGTCAATAGATGAAAATTTCAAATTTTTCGATAAAGATACAATTCCATTAAAGCCATTTAGCAAAGATAACAATGTAAGAATAGTTCCAGGCGGATCATCTGTTAGAACTGGTGCATATTTGGCTCCAGGAGTGATTTGTATGCCGCCAATGTACATAAATATTGGTGCTTATATCGATGAAGGAACTATGATTGATTCTCACGCTTTGGTAGGCTCGGCGGCACAAGTTGGGAAAAGAGTGCATATTAGCGCTGCAGCACAAGTTGGAGGAGTTTTGGAGCCAGCAGGAGCAAGACCTGTTATTATCGAAGATGACGTTATGGTTGGTGGTAATTGCGGAATTTACGAAGGAGTTATGATCAGAAAAAGAGCAGTTTTGGGTTCTGGAGTGATTTTAACTGCTTCCACTAAAGTCTTTGACTTGGTAAATGAAACAATTTTGCAATCAACGCCTGATAGACCATTGGAAATTCCTGAATCAGCAGTAGTTGTTCCGGGAACAAGAGCCATCAATACAGAGTTTGGAAAAAAATATGGATTAACAATTTCATCACCTTTAATTATTAAATACAGAGATGAAAAAACAGATGCAAGAACTTCACTAAATTATGATTTGAGATAATGGAAAACGCAGAAAGTTCAATTAAAAAGAATCTAAGACAAGCAATGATAATCACTTTTTCATCGTTTATGATTGGTGCATTATTATTCCTTGTAACTTATATTTATGCCAAAAATATTTGGTATTTGGTATTAACAATAGTTAGTTTTGTTGCTGGAATTGTGTTTGTTTTTGTTATTAAATCATTGGAATCAAGATATTTACCATCAATAAACCAACAAAAGCAAGAAAATGCAAAATAGAAAAATATTGCCCAGATTAAGACGAGATTTGCAATTAAGTTTATCAAATCAAGAAGGAATGTCTTTTATTTTGATGAAAGATCCACTTGGTATTGCAAGCGAACCAATTGCAATTCATTATAATTTTTATCTGATTTTGAATGTTCTTGACTCTGGCGTAACAATTGAAGAATTTACTTCAATTGTTTCCGATTTGAAAGGATTTTCAGATGAAATTGGATTGATTTTGGAGCAGATTCATAAGTTAGATAATTTATATTTTCTTGAAAGCGTTGATTTTTTATTAAAAAAATATGAATTTGAACAAGAATATCTAAATCAGGCAAATCGTAAAATGTATTGCTCAGGATCATCTTATCCTGAAAATAAAGAAGAATTTTTGGAGTTTTGTGAGAGTTTTTTCTCTTTTTCAAATATAGAAATCAAACAAAAAAATGCAAAGGCGATAATTGCACCTCATATTGATTTTAATTTAGGCGAATTATCTCAAAGCGTATATGCTAACTGCTATAATTCGATAGAAGATACAGAATTTGATACAATTGTGATTTTCGGTACTTCTCATTATGCTTTTTCTGATTATTTTATGTTTACAAAGAAGCATTTCGAAACACCTTTAGGATTAGTTGAGACTGATGTTGATTTGTTAAATGAAATGGATAAATACTTTGAAAATAAAATAACTTATGATGATTTAGCTCATAGACCAGAACATTCAATTGAGTATCAGGTTGTTTTGTCGAAATTCAAATTTCAAAACAGAAAATTTAAAATCTTACCTATTCTTGTTGGCTCTTATTATGACTTCATAAAGAATTCAAGTAAGCCATTGCAACATAATAAGATTAGTGAACTTGTTGAGAAATTGGATAAATTTATTAAATCAAGTGGAAGAAATCCAATTTATATAGCAAGTGTGGATTTCTCTCATATCGGTAGAAAATTCGATGATGATTTTGATGCAGAAACTATGCTTGAAACTGTATTTCAAAAGGATAAAGTATTAATTGATGCCATAATTGACCTCAATCCTGACAAGTTTTTCGAGTGTATTGCTGATGAAAATGATAAATGGAAAGTATGTGGCACTTCTCCAATTTATACACTAATGAATACGGTTAACTTCAATAATATCAAATTATTGGACTACAAGCAATGGAATGAATCAGAAACAAAATCTGCCGTTACTTTTGCTGGTTTTGCTCTTTACTAAATTATTCTAATAATTATGTATAAAAGTATTATATATTGCTATTTTATTACATTCAATTTGATAGCAGTAAATCTATTTTCGCAAAATATTTTTAATACAACAGAAAATTTTAAAATATTAAATTCTATCGAGAAAACAGATTCTTCAAATATCAGAAGATTCTCAAAACAATATAATCGCTACAATGAATTCTATAAAAATAGAACTGTTAAAGAAAAAGTACCAAATCTTCAAAATATTTACCTGAATTTCAAAAATAAAAATTTAAAATTTAATGAAAAATTTCAAGCAATTGATTGGATAGAACTTGGTCCAAAAAAGGTTCTGCCAACTCAACCTGATGCAGGAAATGGTAGAATTAATTGCATCGAATTTAATCCTTTGAAACCAAATGAAATATGGGTTGGAGCTGCATCTGGTGGAATGTGGAAATCAGAGAATAATGGAAATAGTTGGTATCCTATTGATATGACACAATTTATGTCGATTGGAATTTCAGATGTCAAGTTTTCGATGAAAAATCCAAATATTGTTTATGCGGCAACAGGAGATGCCGATGGTGGTTTATTTTCTGGCACTTATTCAATAGGTATCATTAAATCAACTGATAATGGTAAGAATTGGGCACCAATTTTGAATAGTAGATTAAGCGATGGTTTTTTGATTTATAAATTACTTTTTCACCCTCAAGATGAAAATATTCTATGGGCTGCAACAAATCAAGGAATTTTTTATTCGATTAATGGTGGTAAAGATTGGGAATTGCAACTTGAGCATTTAATAACATCAATAAAAATGCATCCCCAAAATAATGATGTTTTATATGCTGCATCATTCGAATGGGACGGAAAGAGTGCTGTTTTTAGAACAAATGATGCTGGCAAAAACTGGACTATGATAAAAAAATTTGACTCTATAACAAGAATCGAAATCGAAATTGATGAAAAAAATCCAGACAATTTATTATTAATAGGAGTATCTCTTGATAAATCAGATTTGGGAGTTTTTCTCAAATCCTTTAATAGAGGCGATTCTTGGATAGATAATACAAATGCTCAATATAATTCTGTTTATGGACAGGGATTCTATAATTTAGTTCTGTTTAATGACCCAAAAGCAGATTCTTCATTTTTTACAGGTGGAATATTTTTAAATTATCATGATTCTAAGACTAAGCAAAATTATTTGCAATCCAGACCTCATGTAGATTTTCATTGCGTTACGTTCAACAAACACGATTCGATGTATTATTGCGGAACCGATGGTGGAATTTATAAAAATCGCAATCCAAAATCTGAAAAATGGATAAATATTTCTGATGGTCTTGGTATCACACAAGTTTATAGAGTTACTCCCAATCCATTTTTTAATGAAAATTTGATGATTGGCTCTCAAGATAATGGCGTCATTGAATTACGAGATAGTATTTGGAAAAATATATTGTTAG
>JANJUO010000005.1 GCA_024710535.1 bacterium | reverse complement strand
GGTCGCTACAATAATCTTTTCTATCTAAAATGTTGATTTTTTCCATTCCTTTATACAAAACGCAAGTTATTACATTATGTGGAATGAATTTTAATGGATTATTTGCAAAAAATAAAACACCAACATTATTGAAAAATCATTTAAAAATTAAATATATTATTAAAACTACAAAGAGAGAAGAGGTTTTAGAAATTCCTGAAATTGCATTACGAGAAGCCGTGGTTAATTCCGTTGTTCATAGAGATTACTTTGAGAAAGGTTCAAATATTTTCGTTGAGATTTTTGATGATAAAGTAGAAATTTCCAACCCTGGAGGATTAGTTAAGGGATTAACTGAACATGAATTTGGCAAAAGAAGTGTAACAAGAAATCCTTTGATTGCAAGTTTGATGCTTCGGGCTAATTACATTGAAAAATTAGGCACAGGTATTAGTAGAATTCAAAATTCTTTATCAGAAGTTGGTTTACCTTTTGCTGAGTTCGATAAAACTGATTTTTTTGTTATAAGATTTCAAAGAATCGCAAATTTAAGTCAACTACAAAAAATTGAAAGTATAAATACAAATGTTATAGATGATAATAACAACAACTTAAACTTAAATTTCTTTGAAAAAAGTAAAGTAAAGGAAAAAAGATATTTGAGGTTAATGCTAATAATGAAATTTATAATAAATTCTCAAAATAGTAATGTATATGGAATTTATGAATATATTGTCGGTACAAACCAAAATATTGTCGGTACAAACCAAAATAATGTCGGTATAAATCAAGAAAGTGTCGGTATAAACCAAGAAAGTGTCAGTATAAACCAAGAAAATGTCGGTATAAATGTCGGTATAAATGACAAAATAAGCATTAGAACAATTGAAAGAGATTTAGAACTTCTTAAGAATTATGACTTGATTGAGTTTATTGGTTCTAAAAAAACAGGTAAATATGTTGTTACAGATTTTTATTGGGATTTTATGAGAAGTATTAAGCAAAATTCACAAGTAAAGAAATAGGAAATTTATAAAAAATCCTTTACTCATACAAAATCTTACTAAAACATTCAATAAACGGGGCAAATATCCTACAAATGCCTTGATTGATGTGAGTTTTTCTTTGAACTCTGCAGAAGTTACCGGCTTGATTGGTCCCAATGGAGCCGGAAAAACTACATTGATGCGTTGTATTCTTGGCTTTGAAAAGTTTGATTCCGGAAGTATTGAAATTTATGGAAATTCACCAGATTCTTTGGAAACAAAAAAATTGATTGGTTTTCAGGCAGATTCTCAATTTCGCTCGAAGGATATCAAAGTGAAAGAATTTTTGGAAATTCATTCTGTTCTTGCTGGATATCCCAAAGAAAATGAACAAATTGATTCGTATCTTGAAATTTTTCATTTATCTAATGCCGCAGGAAAAAAACTTTCTGATCTCTCCAAAGGTATGCGCCAAAAAATTGAACTTATACAGGCATTTCTTGGCAATCCACAATTTGTTATTCTTGATGAACCAACTGCTGGACTTGATCCTCCTTCTGTTTTTGAATTACGTGATTTTATCACAGAGCAAAAATCCACTGGTAAAACAATTTTATTTAGTTCGCATCATTTATCCGAAGTTGAAAAAGTTTGCGATAGAGTTTTGTTTATTCAAGATGGCAAACTTGAAGGAAACTACAATTTGAATGATTTAGAGCCCGGTTTTCTTGAAGATGCATTCAAAAAATACGAGCAGGAGAGAAAATTTATATGACAAAAGCATTCTTGATTTTATTCAAAATTGAGTTTTTCCGAATTTGGACAAGAGTAAGATTAATAACTCTTGGCATTATGCTTTTGCTTGGAGTAGCATTAGCATTTTTAATCAATTCTACAGGCATTGTTGAAACAGCTCCAGATTCATTCTTCTCAAGTTTTTCGTACAGTATGATTTTACCAAATTTTTTCACTTTAATCGTTCCCGTAACTGCATTTTTCTTTTCTGCAGGAATAATTTCTTACGATATTAATAATCATTGGCTTAGTTCTATACTATCTCGACCTGTAACCAAAGCTGATTTTTTGATAGCAAAAATATTTTCAGTTCTTACTTCCCTACTAATAGTAATGATTTTGACAGTTTTGATACCATTAATTATTTTTGATTTGATAAGTACAGTAAGTTTGAAAGTTGAATTTTTGCAAACACTATATATAATTATAGCTTACTTAATGGAAGGATTACTTTTTATTCTTATTGCTACATTTTTCTCGACTTTTTTATCAAATTTCAAGAATGCATTTTTGCTTGGACTTTGGATATTGATCGATTTTACACAAAAACAAATAATTCCAACGGTTTATTGGGATAATCAGTTTATGCTAATTTTTAGTGATTTCTTTTTTCCAAGTAGTTTATCTGAATCTGCTAAGAAATTAGTTTCAACCGGAAAAATGAATTACGAACTAATTTTATGGGGAATTAGTGCCATAACTGCATTCTTCTCAATATCATTGTATAATTTTTCAAGAATCAATATTGATAAATCTGGAGAATAATATTGAATTATATTAATGATAGCAAATAATTGAAAGAAATTTGCTTATGTTATGTCGGATTAAAAACGGTAAAAATATTGTCAGTTTTAAAAACTAACATAATTTAAAACTAAACTTCTTAGAATGATAAGATTTAAATAAAAGATAAGAACCTGAAATGAGTTCAATTTTCACATTTGTGCCAATTGCTTTGTTTCGAGAGCCTTCCCTGATACCAAATTCAAGAATTTCATCATTTAGCTCCCATTCCAAGCCGGTAGTTTTTATTTTAGTAGTCAATTGCGGAATAATAGAAATAATTTCTCCGGGTATTGTATCGAATTCAATTGTTTCAATAATTGGAAAACCAATTCTAACATTGTGATATGTCATTAATTGAACCATTTTGGAATATCTGATAAACACACTCCAATTATT
>JANJUO010000002.1 GCA_024710535.1 bacterium | reverse complement strand
AAATATAAGGTCGATTTGATTAATCAATATCAAGACGGTAAACTAATCTTTGAAATCCATGATATTGTTGGTAACTCAAAAGTTGATAGTATAATGATGAAAGGCTTTACGATAACAAAAACTAAGATTGAAAAGGACTCTCTAAAATTTCAAGAATTTAAATGCGATACCTTGACTCTTTATAATACCGGTCAGTTTTTTCAAAATTTTCGTGCTTATTTTTCAAATAATATTGTTTTTTCTGTACCACCTTCGCAAGATGAATTGACAATTGCCTCGGGTAATAATGACAATTTGATATATTGTAAGTATTCCAAGCAATTAGGTTTAATTGTTGATACTTTAATTCTTGTTGATGAATGTGATAGAATTATCAAAATTCCTTTTGAAGTACAAGTAGAACCTAATATATATGAAGGAGAGTCTGGCTGTGGTGTGAAAATAAGACTAATTACATCAAATAAATATTTATATATTATCAGCAATGAAATAATATCAAGTAAATTTACAGGAAATATTCAGGTTTTTAATATAATTGGGAATCTTGTTTATAGCAAAAGTTATAATAAAGAATCATTTGAAGAAAATATTGATTTGAATACAGGCATTTATTTTATAATTATAACTGATCAATCAGGCAACCAACATTATGAGAAAATACTAATAACTTATTGATGTTTTTATTGTTCCCAATATTTCTTCCAAATCCTCTTTTGTCAATGTAATAAAGGGGCGAGCTGGTATCTGAATAACAGGTTTCAGCTCTTTTTTAGTTGTTAGAGCCAAAGCTTTCCAATTTTCAAGTCCAGTCTCATAATACTTAGCCCAAAAGAATTTTCTCATTTTCAAAGAAATAGGTATTGTAGGTTTTAGAGTGCCTCCATACTGATGTATAGCGGCATAAGGAGAATTTGCTGAAATTACAACAGATGATTTGCCTTGTGGCCTGACTTCAATTGTTGACATAAGTCCTTTTGTTCTGTTTAAAGTAGGTTCTAATTCCCAACCAAGTCTTTGATACTTTTCTTTCGTCGAAGAAGCAAGGGCTTTCCATTTTTGAGAGCCACCAGAAAATATTGTAATGTCAGATTCATTGCCATCCCAACGACCTCTTTCATCAAAATTTGCTGTAATTGCTCTGTCAATCAGTGCAGAAACCATTTCAAGAACCGGTGTAAGGTCATCATATTGACTTTTTAGAGTTCTGAAAACACTGTTTAATTGTGATATTATCTGTTCGTTTATCATTGGTGTAGCATTTCCTCCAAGGCTTTTCTTATTCCATCAACATAGTAATTGACTATAGGCTCCCATGCTTTCAAAGGAGTTAATTGAAAATCAGTACTCTTCTCCAAATCAGGTAAATATTTCTTCCCTTCCTCGATCTTGGAATCATCTTTTATTGGTACTACAGAACATTTACAGCCAAATCCCGAAGGAGGATAAATCTTCTTCCAAATAGGATCGTCATGCTTGAACACCTTCCCGTTTAATAAACTGTGGTCATGTCTTTTGGTTGGTCTTTCAATCTGGGTGTATTTCCAGTATGGATATAAATTAGAAATAAGTTTCTGTTGCTTGAATTTTCCTTGTGAATAAGACATCTGCATATTCGTGTCGTAAACTACTTTTAATCTTGATGGAGCTATTCCAGTCCAACCGGATTCTGTTAGTCTTTTCAGAAGTTTTTCCCTAAATTCTGATAAGGTCCAACCTTCAGTTTTAGCTTGTTCAATATAGTCATAAATGAGTTGAAGTAAATCTGCATTCATAACTTTTGCAACTGTAAAAGCCTTGTTGTGAGCTTCTGCATCCAATTCATCCCAATCAGTTGAAACTTTCAAGTTCTTTCCTCTTTGCTTTAGCCACTCAATAGCTCTATCTGGTGAAAGTTTGAAAGCAGTTTGAAACGGATCTTCAAAGCTAAAACTTTTTAGTTTAGGGATTGAACCTGTATTCTTGTAAAAATCTATTATGTAATTATTTCTTTCCACTTATGAAACCGCTCCCTGTAGCTATTAAAATACCTTTCGCCAAGAAGTCTTCAAGTTCGCTTGTTTCCAAATCAGGAAACATTTCTACTATTTTGTCCTGAATCTCATTATAGGAAGTACCATGTTCAATCATATCAAGAACAGGCTTCAACACTGCTTGAGTTAGTTCATCAAACTGTGAAATGTCATAAGGTGATTTTTGAGTTGTAATACCATTTTCGCTGAATGGCGAAATTGGTTGCGTGGCAGTTGTAATCTCAATTTCATCATCTTTAAAACCATAATTTCTTTTGAAATATTCTTTGGTGAATTTGATTTGATTAGTCGATGCAAGTGCCTGATCACGCTGTGCCAAAGTCATATCTACGTCCTGCTCTTCAAACAACACAAATTTTGGCATTTCCGTAACAGTCTCAAAGTTAAAATCAATTATCCACTCTATAAGTTTGTTTAACCAGTATTCTACAAGCTGTTTATCCGAATCTACAACATCCTTGCGTACCTGTAAGTGAGTTTGTGACATGGCATAAGAGCCTGTATCGCCTTGTTCTGTTGTTAGAGTTTGAGAAAGGATTGCTTTGGAAATTTCTGCATTACAGAAATGAAGCAGGTTTTTGTAGATATCTGCTGAACTTCCTTTTGCCGATTCTAAGATGTCAATATTTACTTCTTCTTCGGTAACAGCTATACCATCCTGTTGCAGTTTCTCCAGAACATTGAATAGTTCAAATGCTTCTTCCTGTCCTTTACCCAAAGCAATTTTCCCATGAAGAAAAGGCATACCATATTTTTGTGTATAGATTGACCAGAGTTTCATTCCACCTTTTTTGAAGACCACCGGATAATAACATTTAGCAAGGACTGATTCCCCGTAAGGATTGTCATAGGTCGCATTATTTTGAACAACAAGGAATTTTTTATTCGGTAATAGAAAACCATTGGTTTTGAACCTATCCTTGAATCGAAGCATATTATTACCATCAAATTCAAACCACCAAGAAGGTTTACCCTTGACATCTTTTGGTATGATATAGCCGTCAGACTCACCCCAATAAATTTCCATTGGTTTAAATCCATATAAAGGGGCATCGAGTAAATCGCTGATTATTTGTCTCATATTCAAATCATTGAATATATCTTCAATAAATAGAGCTTCATTTGATTTCTGACCACCTCTGTTTATTTCCCATTCAAGAGACATCACACCTGCTTTTCTGGATTGAACACAACTTGAAACATGGGCATCATAAAGGAAATTTCGGTAGGTTTCAAGAGTTTCATTATTCTTCTGTAAAACCACATCAGGATTAGGAAGCAACTCGTTCATTGAACTGAAAAGAAATGCCTGCCTTGTGGCTATAACTCCGAGAGGATAAGGTCTCGATTGTTGATTTTGGTTCAGGAATTGTTTGTCCTGATTATCACTAAAAAAATTCTTTATATTCTGAATGATACCCATAAATATTCTCTAATAAGTGGTGAAATAATTCTCTTTTTTTCTATCATATTTTGTAAGCAATCCAAGATTCTTACCTGAGGTACTTCGTTTTCTCAAATAATCGAGAGCTTGAGTAATGCTGTCAACAATATCATCGTGGTTTCCGTAAGGAAATTCAGAACATTCATTGATAATATCAGCAAGAAATTGAGCATTTTTAGGAATAAATACTTTCCCAGCTTCGAGTAGTGGCGTTATCAAATGAGCTCTTGTAACCTTGTCTTTTATTGCTGGTATTGCCTTGATAGGGATTTTAGTTTCCCTTTGCAAAACCTGAATACCTAACTTTCCCTTAAAAATATACACTACACAGCTAAA
>JANJUO010000650.1 GCA_024710535.1 bacterium | reverse complement strand
ATATGCTACAGGGAGCTTACAAAGTACATATTGAATTTGAAGACAAAACAAATATTGAAAAAGTAGTTACCCTTAAAAAAAATCAACAGCTAATTATTGACGCTCTTGGTGTAGTGTATAAAACTTAGGGAAAAGTTAGGTTATTAATATTCAGAATGTTGATGGGGAGATTAAGCCATTTCATTACAAACAATTTATTTTAATAGGTATCTGCCAAGTCGTCAAATACAGCAATCCACAGAAATATTTAGGATTATTTGTTGGAATAATTGGCTTTGTATATGGCTTTTGATATTGTCATAGAAAGTTATACCTTTGTTATATATTCAATTTATAAAGATTCTGAATGGTCTATTAATTAAAATAAGTCAGAAATATCTGTAAGAATTACTTTTATATTTTCACAAAACATCTTTTAGATAGAATTATTTTTTCCGTATTCAAAAACAATCACAAAATTATTCAAAAACATTCCGAAAAGTAACAACAACTACTTAAAATTATCAATAATTTTCTTAGTTGTCCAAATGTGAAAGGTAGATATAACAATAACAAACGGCGTTTCTGAAATAACGGAAATCTTTAATAATGGAAGATCGGTAAAGAATGCTTTCGAAAAAAGTAATTCCAATCACATAATTGTAAATTAAGCCAAATTTGATACGAATTTCTATCTTCACTTGAAATTAACTGAGAATTGATTAAGTGTTTATTATGAAACATTATTTTTGTATCAATATTATTAATCAATTTTTTAAATATTTTATAGGTTTTTTGATGAATAAATTTAATGTATTTATTGTTGCAATTGTTCTACTCGTTTCAACTGATGCAACTTTTGCTCAATCTCTGTTGCATTATTGGAATTTTAATAATAATACAGATATTAATACTCTGCTTGCTCCAAATTCTTTGATAAATGGTAGTTCAATTGTTCATATACAAGGCGGTATTAGTGCGATAGATGTGGCAGGTGGAACAGGACAGAATTTTAATGTGGAAAATCTTAATGCAAGAAATGAAGATTTGTCGGGAACTCATTTAAGATTCAACGATCCTATTGGTGGGGCTTTGGTTTTTTCGTTGCCAACAACTGGTTATAAAGATATAATCATAAAATATGCTACTCGTAGGTCAAGTTCTGGTGCGGGACATCAAATTGTTGATTATACAACCGATGGTATTAATTATACATATTTAACAACTATTCTGCCGAACAATGGAAACCCAACTTTGATTACTCTTGATTTTACTTCTATTAATCAAGTTAATGATAATCCAAATTTTAAACTTAGATATACTTTCGAACAAGGTCCTGGCGGCACAGTTGGAAATAATAGATTCGATAATTATACTTTGGAAGGCAATTCAATAAGTGGTGGAGACTTAAATCCTCCAACAATTACATTTTCACCTTTGAATAATTCTATTGATATTGCAGTAAATACAAATCCAACTATTACATTGAACGAGGATATTAGATTTATTGATAATTCAGAAATTACAAATACAAATGCAAGAGATGCGATTATCTTCAAATTAAATAATCAAAACGGTGCAGATGTTTCTTTTACTGCAACATATTCTAATAGAGTAATTACAATTATTCCAAATACAAATTTATTAAATAATCATACTTATTACTTAGCAGTAAAATCAAATACAATTGAAGATTTGAGCGATAATGCTATTGTAAATTCGCCTTCAACAACATTCTCAACAATTTCAATTCAAACTCAATTCAATGCAGGTGATGTAATTCCAATTGCATATAGAATGAATGCAACTGCAACTGATGATGAGATTGCTTTACTTACTTTGATAAATATTCTTCCAGGAACAAAGATAAATATAACTGATGCGAAATATACAGATAATACTCCGCCACAATGTTCAGGTGGATTTACATGGACTGCACCTCAATCGGGAGTTGCGGCAGGAACTGTAATTACAATCAAAAATGATGCAGGAACTGCAAATATTGGTTCAATAAGCGGCTCAACCTTTGGATTAAGCTCATCAGGTGATCAATTTATTTTATATGCAGGTACTTCATCAAATCCAAATTATATAACAGCATTAAGTTCTAATATGTGGCTTGCAAATAATACTTCATGTAGTGGAAGTTTTTCTAAATTGCCAATGGGATTAGTTGATGGAACTTCTTCAATATCAACAAGTACATCTCCAGGAAATACTTCAGGAAATACAGTTAATGCATTTTACAATGGACCAAATGATTTGCCTTATAATGATCTAAGAATGGCTGTTTTAAATCCTGCAAATTGGATTGGTGTTGGTAGTGGAACTCCGGCACAAGTTTGGCCCTCTTGGTCATTTCAAGGTCCACCAACTATTGTTGGTGTAACAATTGTAAATCAAACTACAATTAGAATTGCATTTAATAAAGATATGGATCCAGTTTCTTCGACAGCTTTTGCAAATTATTCGGGAATTGCCGGATTATATTCAATAAACAGAACAAATAATGGAATAATCAAAGATACAATTACTTTAGTATTTAATGTTCCTTTTTCGTTGGGTGCAAATTATTCATTGATCGTTTCAAATGTGAAAGATGCTCAAAATGTTCAGATGTTTACGCCATTTACTTTTAATTTTACTTATAATACTTCTATTTCATTCGAAAAAGTTTTTGATGTAATGGATGAAGATTGTGGAATATATAATTTAACTTTGAAATTACAGAATCCATCTAATTCAAGTGTAAAAATTGTTTTGAAGCCAAGCCCATTTTCTACTGCAAATACAAATGACTTAACTTTAATAAATCAAACATTAAATTTTACAGGTAGTAGTGAAGCTATTCAGACAATTCAAATTCCTGTTTTTGATGATTTAATTGCTGAAAATGACGAATATTTTGTTGTTGAACTAATTGATGCTTCAGGATTGACTATTTCAGGAACTAATTTTGCAACTTTATATATTAAAGATAATGATAAACAAATTATTTCACCTGCAAATGAATTGTCATTGAACTTTCTTACAAGTTATAATCCAAGTCCAGCAAGTGGAAGTACAACAGAAATAGTTGCATTTGATCCTCAATCTAAAAGATTATTCATAACAAGTGCTATTCAGGGCAGACTTGATATTGCGGATTTCTCAAATCCTTTGGCAATTAGTCCAATTAAATCTATTGATATGAATCAATATGGTGGAATTACAAGTGTTGCTGTTAGAAATGGTTTGGTAGCTGTGGCAAGTCCTAATGCAGATGAAACATTGAA
>JANJUO010000617.1 GCA_024710535.1 bacterium | reverse complement strand
GCTACGGCCCTGCTTGCATTTGAACGAGGAGAGGTAGCCTTGCTTGATACCGCTCTGGCACGGCTGGCAGTGGGACTGGAGGGCGCGGCCGAATTCAGCCTCGTGAATCAATGGTGGTCACACAAGCTCGCGCGCCATCTGCTCAGGGACCTATGGGACATGAGCTTCCATGCGCGACTCCCCCTCGCTGGCGCACCAGACGGATCGGAGGCGAAATGGCAAGAGCTGCGAAGTGTTTTCAGTGCCTCGCTGTACCGCCGGGGTCGTTCTGAGATTGAGTTGTGGCCCTCTCAGGTCGACGCGGCCAAACGAGTTCTGGAGCTGAATGCCAACCTAGTTCTGTCACTTCCTACAAGCGCGGGGAAGACGCGGATCGCCGAACTTTGCATCCTTGCATGTTTGGCGACAAGCAAGCGAGTGGTCTTTGTAACTCCGCTGCGCGCACTGTCCGCTCAAACCGAAACATCGCTGCAGCGCACTTTTCTGCCGCTGGGGAAGACCGTGTCCAGCCTTTACGGAAGTATCGGCGCCAGCGGTTCCGACATTGATGCCTTGCGCGAGCGCGACATCATCGTGGCGACGCCGGAAAAGCTGGACTTCGCGTTGCGCAACGACCCGAATCTTCTGGACGATGTTGGCCTTGTCGTGCTGGACGAAGGTCACATGATTGGACTGAACGAGCGTGAAGTCCGTTATGAGGTGCAGATTCAACGGCTCTTGCGGCGCCCGGATGCCGCGGCGAGGCGAATCGTCTGTCTCTCGGCGATCCTCCCGGAGGGAGAACAGCTTGATGATTTCGTTGGTTGGCTGACATCAGACAAGCCTGATGGGTTGATTCAGAAGAAGTGGCGGCCGACTCGTCTTCGCTTCGGCGAAATCAACTGGAAGAACGGGAGTGCCCGACTCAGTCTATCAGTTGGTGACGAGAAGCCTTTCGTCCCGAAGTTTTTCACTGCTGCCGTGCCGCCGCTCGGCAAGCGAACGACGCCCTTCCCAAAGGATCAGCGGGAGTTGTGTTTGGCGACGGCCTGGCGACTGTTGGAAGATGGACAGACAGTCCTCATCTTCTGTCCAATGCGCGCGTCGGTCGAACCGTTTGCGACGGCGATCGTTGACTTGCATGCGCGCGGGGCGCTCGTGTCGGTCTTCGATGCGGCCCCTGACGCGCTTGACTCGGCACTTGCCATTGGTGCCGAATGGCTCGGGGTTGACCATGTGCTTCTTCAGTGCCTAAAGCTCGGAGTGGCAGTGCACCATGGTGCGCTGCCCTCGCCGTATCGCAAGGAAGTAGAGCGACTGCTCCAAGCCGGCGTCCTGAAGGTGACTATTTCGTCGCCGACTCTTGCACAAGGACTGAATCTCTCAGCCACCGCTCTTGTCTTTCACGGGCTGACTCGATACGGCGAGTCCATTGAAATCTCAGAGTTCCGCAACGTCGTGGGACGAGCCGGCCGGGCTTACATCGACGTCGAAGGATTGGTGCTACTGCCAATATTCAAGGATCAGCAGAAAAATCAAGCACGTTGGAAGGCGCTCATCGACGACCATACAGGCCGTCAGATGCAGAGCGGCCTATTTCGACTGATAGTGACCATGCTGCTGAGAATGGGGGAGAAGATAGGTTCCAAAAACATTGGAAAGCTTCTGGAGTACGTTGCTGGAAATGGGGCGTGGGCCTTTCCGGAAGTTGCGGGTGAGTTAGAGGAGGACTCGGCCAAGGAAAAGACCAAATGGCAGGGCTACCTTACGAGTCTGGACACGGCAATTTTGAGCTTGCTCGGCGACCAAGAAGTTGCCTACGTCGATATCGAGAAGCACCTGGAAGTAGCATTGGCGTCTTCGCTGTTCAACCGCGTTCTTGCAAGGCGTGAGCAGCCGATTCGAGATGCTCTGAACAAAGTGTTCGCGGAGCGTGCAAAAGTGATTTGGAATAACACCACGAGTACACAGCGGCGCGGCTACTTTCTGTCCGGAGTGGGGCTGGAGACGGGATTGGTACTTGACGCCAAGGCAAAGGAACTGGAGCAACTCCTGATCACGGCAAATGCCGGACTTGTTGCGAAGGCGCCTGACGTGGCTGTTGGCGCGCTGACTGCGCTTGCAGAGATCCTCTTCTCAACTCCACCGTTCGTGCCGAAAGTCTTGCCCGACAACTGGAAGCAGGTGCTGGCCGTTTGGCTTTCAGGGAAGCCAATCTCGACGTTGCCCGGTGGGTCTACAGAAGATGTACTCAGGTTTATCGAAGAGAGTCTGATCTACAAGCTGCCATGGGGTATGGAAGCTGTTCGCGTCCGGGGGCTTGCGCACGTGAATCCGTTTGGAGAAGAGCTGGACCTTTCAGCCTACGAACTCGGTCTCGCAGTCGCGGCCGTAGAAACCGGAACAATGAACCACTCCGCGTCTTATCTCATGCGGGCGGGCTTTGGTTCAAGACTGGCCGCTATCCAGGCAGTGGCCGATGGGGGCGGCGAGTTCACAAAGGCCTCGGAACTGTTATTGTGGCTAAGGAGCCCTACAGTTGAGGACCTTGGACAGGATCCCACCTGGCCGAGCCTTGAAACCCACTTCCTGTGGAAGCAATTCGTGAGTTCCTTCGATGTGACGGCTGGTCGCGTCTGGACGCGACATGAAGGTAGCGTTGGCGTCACGTGGCTCGCCGGCAAGGCTCCCGCACCTGGAAGCGCAGTACGCATCGGTTCGTTGCCGGGGTTTGAAAGCCATGTCTTTGGCGCCGACTACGAGCACCTAGGAGACCTTGCTATTCCATCCGGATCAGGCCGCAAGGGTCTGCTCCTCGCGAAGGCTGGCGATCTGCCGGGGACTTTGGATGTGAACTGTGTGGGCCCGAACTAGGCGATCGGCTGCCGAGGTGAATATTTACCTTGGGCGGTGAACAACGTGTCCACGTGCTGTTCCAGTACCCGCAGGCGGCAAACATGGTCATCACCACGCTTTGTCGCGGACGAGGAGCTTATTCGGCAGGCAAACCAGCCGACATGTCTCGCACTCAGACGTACTGCCAACGTCCTGTTGACTATCAACAGGCAGTAACCTGCACGACACCGACCACTCGATTGAATTAACGCCAGCGGCAGCAATGGCCGATGACCCGGCATTCGCTCCTAATGTTTGGATGGCGGTTCTACCGCTGATTTTGGACGTAGCTCAGGCCGAGGTACGTATGCCAGTAGCAGGACGATGGCAGCCACAGACCCGCTTACTGGCCGGGCATCGTCTTCAACGCCGCCAGGCGGCCGCTGCCGCTGGCCTTGGCATCTGCCGTGGTGGCAGGATGTTCTCCTCGGCGCCGACCAGGAAGACGTGGCCGAATTCCAACCCATTGGAGGTTCTCCGTTACACGAGGCAACGATCCTGATTCGTATGGGCTTTATGCAGCACTGAACTTGATTCTTTCGACATCGCGCAAGTCCACAACCTGTCTGGCTTGCCACAGGTCATGACTATCCTGCATGGCGA
>JANJUO010000608.1 GCA_024710535.1 bacterium | reverse complement strand
AAGAATGAAAATACATATTTATACAGTCTTTCTTGTGGAGCCGAAAAAGATGAAGCAATATTTGGCTTTATCTCAAATTCATTCAAAGATGCGTTCAATCCTGTAATTGCTTCAACTGCAGCAATTGGCTTAATTTGGCTTCCTGGAATGATGACAGGGCAAATTTTGGGTGGAAGCGATCCATTTACTGCAATTAAATATCAAATAGTTATTGTTTCTGCAATTTTTGCCGGAAGCGTTCTAACTGTATATCTAACAATCAGTATTGCAAAAAAAATTGCTTTTGATAATTGGGGAATTATCAGAAAAGAAATCTACAAAAAGTGATTCTTATTCAGAATTTCATCATTTAATTAAAATACGATTACAATAGTCCTATTTTCATTTCGTTAATATTTTTTTAAAAATTATGTTGACAGAAAATGTTTAGATTATCAAAAAAGACTGAATATGCATTGCTTGCATTGCAAAAATTAGCACAAAATGAAGATAATCTTATTTCTGTTAAGGAACTTGCTACAGAATTAGGTATTTCTTTTGAATTTTTATCGAAAACAATGCAAAGACTTGCTAAGAAAGGTTTAGTTCAATCCCAACAAGGTATCAAAGGCGGCTATCATTTATCGAAACCTGCTGATGATATTAAATTGATGGAGGTAATAAATTCATTGAACGAAAACGTGAGCATTGTTGATTGTTTTTCGGTGGAAAACGAAGAAAACGATTGTAATAGAGGTAGCGATTGCACAATCAAACATCATCTTTTTTTGATTCAACAAAAAATTGATGATATTTTCTTAACAACTACAATTAATGATTTAGCAAAAAATAGTGAAATTAAAAATATTAAAGTTAGCAATAACTTAGTTTTAAGCGACAATTTTATTGAAATTAAATAATTTAGATTAGGGATTCTTATGGCAGAAACACAAAACGAAATGGAATTATTCGAAAATCTTGCCCAAAGTGAATATAAATGGGGTTTTGTTTCGGATATTGAGCAGGAATTTGCACCAAAAGGACTAAATGAAGATATTGTTAGATTCATATCAAAGAAAAAAAATGAACCCGAATTTCTATTGAATTATAGATTGAAGGCATTCAAACATTGGCTTACTCTTAAGGAACCTAAATGGGCAAAGGTGAAATTTCCTCAAATTGATTATCAAGATGCATATTATTATGCGGCTCCAGTTCAAAAGAAATCAATTAATGATTTGAATGAAATCGATCCTGAAATTTTAAGAACTTACGAGAAACTCGGTATTCCTCTGAATGAACAAAAAAGATTGAATGGTATTGCAGTAGATGCTGTATTTGATAGTGTTTCCGTTGCTAATACTTTCAAAGATAAATTGGAAGAGGTTGGAATAATTTTCTGCCCGATTAGCGAAGCAGTGCAACGTGTTCCTGAATTGGTAGAAAAATATTTGGGAAGCATTGTTCCTTATACAGATAATTATTTTTCAGCTTTGAATTCAGCAGTTTTCAGCGATGGATCTTTCTGTTATATTCCAAAAGGAGTGCGAGCACCAATGGAATTATCGACATATTTCAGGATAAATGCCGCAAATACCGGGCAGTTTGAGCGAACTTTGATAATTGCAGACGAAGGCAGTTATGTTAGTTATTTGGAAGGATGCACCGCACCTATGCGTGATGAGAATCAGTTACATGCCGCAGTTGTAGAATTGATTGCCCATAAAAACGCTGAAATTAAGTATTCGACAGTTCAGAATTGGTATCCTGGAGATAAAGAAGGCAAAGGCGGAATTTATAATTTCGTTACAAAACGCGGCATTTGCGAGGGGGATAATTCAAAAATTTCTTGGACTCAAGTTGAAACAGGCTCTGCAATAACTTGGAAATATCCAAGTTGCGTTTTGAAAGGGGATAATTCAGTTGGTGAATTCTATTCTGTTGCTGTAACAAATAATTATCAGCAAGCGGATACCGGCACAAAAATGATACATCTTGGCAAAAACACCAAAAGCAGAATTGTTTCAAAAGGTATTTCCGGCGGCAAAAGTGATAATAGTTATCGTGGCTTGGTGAAGGTGAACAAAACTGCAACAAATGCCAGAAACTTTTCTCAATGCGATTCTCTTTTGCTTGGCTCTCATTGCGGGGCTCACACTTTTCCATATTTAGAAATCGGAAATAAATCTGCAACAGTTGAGCACGAAGCAACAACTTCGAAAATTTCTGATGATATAATCTTCTACTTAAATCAGCGTGGAATTTCCAACGAAGATGCAATTGCGTTGATTGTAAATGGATACGTAAAAGAAGTTTTGAATCAATTACCAATGGAATTTGCAGTTGAGGCACAGAAATTGTTGTCTATCTCATTAGAAGGAAGTGTTGGATAATTTTTCAATTCAATAACAAACAATTCAAAAAAATCAAATCCTTACTTATTTTAAGTAAGGATTTTTGCATTTAGGCTGATTTGATATTATATATACTTCAAAAAATGGAATTTCCTAAATATTCTTATATCAGGTTGCATTCAAATATACAATCAAAAATGATTTTATTTTTTCAGTGCAAATTTTTAAAGAAAATCAGAAAGTCAAAGACTGACATTTCGAACCGCAGGTGAGAAATCCATAAAAATCAATACATTATGTAATTCTTGATTCCTCTCTTCGTTTGGAATGTCGAATTTTCAGTTAAGAAAATGTGCAAATCCAGAATAGAATATTGCTTGGATAATAGCAACTTGGCATTATTATATTCGAAATGATAGTTTTTGGGAACTATTTTTCGATGACAACAGGAATAAATTTTGAGGAATTTTTTGTAATGATTTTGAATTTATAATTTCCATTATCGAGTTGGAAATCTTTTGTTTGTAGATAGAATTCTTTTTGATTAATATTGGATTTATTGAATAATTCTTTACCACGAATATCGAAAATTTGAATAGATAATAAATCGTGCTCTTTTGATTTGATAATTAATTGATTTTCGGTAGGATTAGGAAAAATTGTAATTTCAATTTCTTTATCAGTTTCATAAATATTTCCTGAATCATCTTTAAGCCATTCTGCCATAATTTTGTCAATGCCGATACAGTCTTCAGCAAGTACCGGCATAGCAATAGTTAGAATTAATAATAGAAAGATTTTTTTCATTATTAGAAATCATACCCTAATGAAAACATATATTCGGGAGCAGACCAGCCATCATATTCATTTCGCCAAGCAATATCCAATTTTATTGGCATACCCAACAAATAGCTTCTAATGCCAATTCCCGAACTAACCAATAAGTTTTTCGGTGTTTTTTTGCCCATAACATCTGTGGTATATGCTTCGAAAGTGTCATTCCAAGCACCGCCAACATCAAGGAAAAATGATCCCATTATACCTTGCAATAAAATTGGAACCGGCCCAGCAACCAATGCTGTAAACATTGGGAATCTAAATTCAACATTTCCTAAGAAGTATTTTTCGCCATAAATATTTGCAATTGCCCAGCCACGCATTGGAGTTTCGAAATTCATAAAAGCAAAATCTTCCGGCTCGTTGAATGGAATTTGATTATTCTGGAATCTTCGATTTATCCAATTATCTGTACCACCCAAAAAGTATTTTTGAGGATTTGGTCCAAAACTTGCTCCACCAGCACCTCTAAATGCAAAGCCAAGATAATCATTCAATGGCAAATAATATCTCATATCCGTTGTGAAAGAAGCAAATCCAACACCATTCTCTCCCAAAACAGGTGAGCCTTGAATAGTGAAATTGTATCTTGCACCTGCTCGTGGTGCATAATATCCTTGCAAAGTATTGTCAAAAACATAACTTATAGAAGGTACAATCAAATATTTTGAAATAGATGTTAATGCAGGAACTTCAATATTGCTTTTTCCGATATTCATAAACGTGGCGCTCACATCAAATCTTTCAAACAGACTAATTGGATAAGAAAGAGTGGTTCCCAATCCCCAATTACTGAATCTATACCAATATTGATCCGATAAAAAAGCAATTCCTGAAGATAAATAGCCGGCAAATCTATAGTCAACTACATCCGATAAATTTGAATATGAAGCAAAAATTTGGCTATTTTGCAAATCTGTGAGAAGATTTGCTTGAACATAAATTTGATGATCGCCAAGAATATCGCTGAAAAGCATTTGAGTTACACCTTGGAAACCATAAAATGTATTATAGCCGGGATTTCCCAAAATTACATCTGGTGAAAATGAAATAAGATAATCATTTTCCACAAATTCATCTTCTGCAATAGTGGTTTTAGTAGTTCCGGGGCTAAGCAATTCCACTTTCTTTTGAGCATCGGGGTTGGCTTTTACTAATTGCTGATCGCTAAAATCAATTTCAAAATCTCCATACCCAACAAGTTTGTTTTCTTCTTGAACTTTGTTTGTATCAACTTTAGTTATACTTGCCAAAATTTTATTCTTTTCATTAGTTTCTTTTTTGAATTTAGTTATAGGCAATTCGTCCATTTTCAAATCTTTTTCAAGTGGGTATTTTATCAAATATAAATCATATCCACCCTTGATTTGAGTGGTAAAAATTAATTTGCTGTCGTCATTTGCCAGTGAAATTTGAGTAATTCCTGTAATTGAATTGGTAATTGGTTTGGTTTTCATATCATTCAAATTCATAACATATAAATTTCCAATTCCATTTTTGTCTGAAACGTAGAAAAGTTTGCTGTTATCCGCTGAAATCGCAATTGATGTTTTCTCATTTTCTGAATCGTTTGTCAATCGGCTGATATTTTTGCTTTCCAAATCTACTTTGTAAATATCTGAACTATAAAAATCATGTTTCCACATATCAAAAGAATTCTTATTCATATTTGTTTTAACAAAATCACTTCGGTCTGAAATGAAATAAATTGATTTTGAGTCGGGCGACCAGATTGGAAATTTATCTGTGAAAATATCATCGGTGATATTGCTTAATTTTTTTGTAGCAAATTCATAAATAAAAATATCGCTTTTTTCAGCAACTGAGGCAATAAATGCTATTTTTTTTCCATCAGGCGACCATTGAACAGAAGAAATTGATTTCAATCCGAATAATAATTTGCTATAGTCACCGGATTTTTCATCTACTATAAATATAGCATCTTGGGCACCGGCTTTTGCAGAAATTGCAAGTTTATCACCTTTGGGATTCCATGAAATTCCGGGAGTAAGCATATTCAAATCTTCAAAATCTTGGCTTCTAAAACTATTAACAAGCATTACAGGC
This sequence comes from bacterium, assembly GCA_024710535.1. Taxonomy (GTDB): domain Bacteria; phylum Bacteroidota; class Ignavibacteria; order Kapaibacteriales; family UBA2268; genus JANJUO01. Next base: position 421 of record JANJUO010000608.1, on the reverse strand, counting down.
TCGGATTTTTTTTCTATTTTTCTAACATAAATACCAAAATTTCCACCTTTTGCAGAAATGTAGGCAACTTTCTCTCCATCGGGAGAAATTGCCGGAGAGGAATTATAAAATGATCTCTCTTTGTAGTGATCTGTGATTTGGATTGCATAATCTTTGGGCGATTCATATTTTTCCAAATCTGGCAAATAGAATTTTTTTATATCACTTTGCCATTTTTCAGAAAAATCTTCAAAAGATGTATGAAAGGCACTTTCGAATGCAATTTTAAGATTTCTGTGAATTTTTAATCTATTTAATAAATCACCAACCCTCTCTTTTCCGAATTTTTCGGCAACATACCAGTAAAAGGTTTGCCCACCTCGATATGCAAGATAACCATCTAAATTATCGAGACTTGGAAGCTCTTCGCTGATAGTAAGAT
>JANJUO010000601.1 GCA_024710535.1 bacterium | reverse complement strand
TTCACAAATCACGGAACAGGGCTTAATGGTGGTATCGATCCCAAATCAGAAGATATTTTTGATCCAATTTATGCAGTTCCGAACTATTCAAAACTTAATGAAAGACTATATAGACATGATTTAACGCTTCATTTCACTTCGATTTTGGATGCAGATACTACTCATACTCTAAATATGAACGTTTTTTTTAGTAATTCTGAATATTTACTGACATATAATGATAATATCTTCTTCCAAAATACTGATTCTTCCGGTAAAATTAGTTATAACGACTATTTTATTGGAGCTAATGGCAAATATGAACTCAAACTTTCCGAATTTATGATATTTAGAGCGGGCGGAGATTTGCAATACTCCAAACTACCCAAAACTTACATCAATCAAGAGTATTCAGGTTTGGATTTATCCGCTTATGGGCACATAAGTTTCGACCTTGCAAAGAATTTGAAACTTTCCGGTGGTGGCAGATTATATTCAGAAATGGGAATATTTGGTTTGGGAATCGGTGGAAAAGTTGAAACCAATATTTTAGATAGTATGAATTTATCCTTAGATGTGTCAATTTCGGATAGAACTCCTGCGGCAAACGAAAATTTTGATTTGTTTAATGAAAAGCATTTTCTGGGAATCTTTGATTTAACTTATAAAAATGATAGAAATGCTTTCGGATTCGGTGCTTTTTTCAGAATTATCGATAATCCTATCATTGCAAACTTTACAAGAGATACATTCAGTCTTGTAAACTTCACTTTTGTGAATGAGAAAACAAAAATGATATTAGGCGCTTATTTTAATTATGCATCTGTGCTTTTTGATATTTTCAAATATAAGTTGCAAATCCAATCATATTATGATGAACTCAATTCAAACTCAATGAATGCATTTCCTTTGCTTTATGGAAAAATTAATATTTATTACGAATATAAAATTAATAGAAATATTGTTCAAGTTGGTGGCGAAATAGAAGGATTCAGCGGTTTTAAATCTTATAATTATAATCCTATCAATCGCACATATAACTACAATGATGCTCAAAGCGATTTCCAACAAAATGGATTGAATGTTTATGCCAATTTGAAGCTTGTAAGAACATTTGTAAAACTCGCTTTTAATAATTTATTGAGCGCCAATTATTATTATGTTGCTTATTATCCTAATTTGGGAAGAAATCTAAGACTTACTGTTGCGTGGTCTTTCGATGATTGAAACAATTTAGTTGATAACAGACTTGCAAATCAAGGATGCTTACAATCAAAAGATAGTTGGAACTGTTCACAAAACAATAATGTATAGATTATTTGAACGTTCTGGTTGTAGAAAAAATGTTCCTTTACAAAGTTACTCATTTATTGACAAGCAGGAACAAGTGGATTATTAAACAAACTTCAGTAATGAGAGAAATAATATAATGACTGAAGAAAAAAACAACAGGTCTCGCACTAAAAATATTAGTATCAAGTTTCTGGAATATGTATTATGACTAACGAAATTAATAAATACTTAACTGATGGCTGTATGCGATGCAAATATGGTGGTACGCCACAGTGCAAAGTATTAAATTGGGCTCATGAATTAGATCTGCTTCGACAGATTGTTTTGGAAACAGAGTTGAAAGAAGAAATGAAATGGGGCTATCCTGTTTATACTAAGAATGGAAAAAATATTGTTACGGTAAATGCTCTTAAAGAATCGGCAAATATTGGTTTCTTCAAGGGAGTATTACTTGCCGATAACCACAAAATTCTTCAACAGCAGGGCAATCTACAGTCCGATAGAATAATAAAATTTAAGAATGTGGCAGAAATTGAAGCTGTTAAGAATATATTAAAGGAATATATCTTAGAAGCAATTGCCATTGAGGAAAGTGGAAAAAAGGTGGAATTCAAAAAAAATCCCGAACCGATCCCAGATGAATTGTTAGAGATATTTGAAAATGATTTCGCTTTCAAAAGTGCTTTCTATTCATTAACTCTCGGTCGTCAGCGGGGATATATTATTCATTTCTCTCAAGCAAAGCAATCCAAGACAAGGATTGAAAGAATTAATAAATATAAAGAACAGATACTCAATGGAATTGGGCTGAATGATATTTATAAAAACAGAATTGATTCTCAAAAGTAAATCTCCGGCATTTCAAAATTAGTTTTTGTTTATAAAAATTAAATATCTAAAAGAATTATTTTGAATTATTTACTTAAAAATATTCTAATTTAATTCTTACAATAAATTCCCTTTTAACAAGTTAATAATTATGTAGTATAAAAAGAGGTAATTATGAGAAAAATCTATACTTTTATCGCAATTTTATTGCTTAATCTCGCTCTGATTCATTCTCAGTCGCTTAAGTTATTCGATGTTGATATTTCGGGATTTCCTTATATCAAAGCAAAGTTTATTGCTATGGATGCAAATAATAATCCTATTTCTAATTTGAATATCGATGACTTCGAGGTGCGTGAGAATGGCATCAAAAGGAATGTTTCTTTCCTCGAATGTCCGCCAATGAAGACTCCGGAGGCGCTTTCTACTGTTATGGTGATGGATGCTTCGGGCTCGATGGCGGGGAAGAATCTTACGATTGCAAAGGAAGCCGCTCGGGCGTGGATCAATGGCTTAATGAATCCGAAGTCTGAAGTTGCAATCAACACTTTCGAGTCTCGAATTGCATTGCTGACAGATTTTACAAATGACAAAGCAAAATTACTTGCTATCATAGATAAATATGTGCAGAATCCTTCGGGCTTTACTGATTATGACTTGGCAATGATTTCTGCCACCTACAGCGGAGTTCCTTTCTCATATTTCGGAAAATATAAACGAGTGGTATTATTTCTTACCGATGGCAAGCCAACAAATGAACCTCGCACACAAGATATTATCGACTTGGCACATAAATATAATACAGTCATATATGCTGTTTCCATACGTTTAAGTGCTCCTCAATCTCTCAAAGATATGGCTAACTTTACGGGCGGTAAATGGTTCGAAGACGTCGATACAGAGGAAGAAATCAGAGAAATATATCTCAGTATCCTACAAAAAGAGCAAAATGCTTCTCCTTGTGAGATCGTTTGGGAAAGTGCATCTTCTTGTAAGGACGAATTTTATAATGCTGAAATTAAGCTGAAAACTAATAATACAAGTGCAAAATATGCTTATCAAATGCCGCAGTCCGGCATTATGAAGCTGAATCTTTTCCCTGATAATTTAACTTTCCTGAATGCAAAGCCGGGCGTCAAAGTCGATAAGTTTATTACTGTTACCGCAAAGAATGCCGATTTTAATGTAACTAATATTACGAGCTCTAATCCTGCGTTTTCGATTGCCCCAAATTCCTTTCTTTTGAAAAAAAATCAAAGTCTGGATCTTACAGTTAGTTTCACTCCGGCAGATAGTGGTTATATAAGTTCAAAATTCGACATCTTTAATGATAATTGCGCCTCCGCTTTCACTGTTTATGGTGGTTTTCCGGGCAAACATCCTTTGGTGCAGACATTAAAAATTATCCAACCAAACGGAAATGAGGTTTTTCCGGCAGGTATGGATACCGTAATCACATGGGAAGGTGTCTTGCCAACAGAAAAAGTTCGCTTGGAGTATTCTACAAATAACGGGCAGTCTTGGATACTTATCGAAGAGAATGCAAGCGGTCTCAAATACAAGTGGACAGTTCCCAAGACGCCAAGTAACTATTGTTTGGCAAGAGTTACAACCAAAGCAAAGTACAATGGATTTGATGACGACTGGATATTAATTACCAATAAGACAAAAAAATATTATATGAGTCGATATGAAGTTACCCAAAAGCAATATTCTGATGTTATGCTCACAAATCCAAGTTTCTTTAAGGGCGATGACCTTCCTGTTGAGCAAGTTAGTTGGTTTGATGCCATTAATTTTTGTAACCGCCTGTCCGAACTTAATGGATTGAAGCCGGTTTATACTGTCAATGGCACAAATGTTACTTTTGATGTGGCGGCAAATGGTTACAGACTGCCAACAGATTCTGAATGGGAGTTCGCATGCCGTGCCAATACGGTAACACATGTTTACAGTGGCAATATTCCTGCTATCTACAACATAAACTGCGGTATCATAGCGGCAAATTTGGATAGAATCGGCTGGTATTGTGCTAATGCTAATGGAAAAACGCATCCTGTTGGTCAAAAGGAAATGAATACTTTTGGATTGTATGATATGAGCGGTAATGTGTTCGAGTGGGTTTGGGATTGGAAGGATCCTCAGCAACAAACGGAAAAGTTGCTTCGTAGTGGCTCATGGAATGCCTTCGCAGAATACTGCAAGAGCGCCTATAAACACTTCCACTTTCCTAATTACACAAGTAATGAGTATGGATTTAGACTTGTTAAGAATTTTTGATAATTTCCGGAGATTAAAATGAAATATATTTATGTTATATTAATATTGTGTGGAATAATATCTGCTTATTCACAGATACAAACTGATGTTTCAGACAAAAATTGGTCTATCGTTATTCCAATTGCAGATGCTACAAATATAGATATGAAGCAATGTGTGCTGGGAACTGTTAAAGATTCATTAGTTACAAGTTTCGTGAAGAATATAGGAAAATGGAAAATTCAAGTTGATTCTATCTATTTTCGAGGATTTGATGATGATGCTTTCGAATTAGTTTCAGGTTTTCCAAAATATGAAGTTCAGGTGGGAAATAATGAGTTTGGAGAATTCAGATTCAGACCTACACGTGTGGGAATTCATAACGCTGAGATAGTAATTATTACCAAATTGGATACATTAATTAAATCTATCACAGGAGAAGGTGTTTCTCCGCAATTACAAGTTGTCAATGATTTCATAGATTTTGGCAAAGTCGATATAGGTGCTTCCAAAGACACAATTGATGTTATCACAATCAAAAATATTGGTTCCGCATCATTATTTATCACTAAAACACTCCATAATAAACCTAATGATCAGGATTTTACTACTGTCAGCGGGGGAGGAGCATTTGAATTGAAGAAAGATGAAGTTTGCCGAATGCACCTTAAATATACCGCATCGTCATTAGGAAAAACCACAGGCATATTAGAATTTCACTATAATGGAGCAGGAAGTCCCGCTTCGGTAGTTCTTTTTGGCGAAGGTGTAAACAAAGATCCCCAAATTTCAGTTATGCCTTTTGCTTTTCCGGATTTGATTTGTGATTCGAGTGAAATATCTGTTTTGGAGATAACAAATATTGGTGATAAGACATTAGTAATTAATGACATAAAGAAATCTTCTGCCATAATGGAAGAATTTGAAATTCTGACGCCATTACCAATTAATGTAGAGCCAAAAGATATTCAAAAAGTGGAAATAGAATTCAAACCGCAATCAGTTGGTAATAAATCTCTTAATTTAGAAATTATCAGTAATTCATTAACAAATTCCAGCTATACAATAGTTGCTGATGCTAAGAAAGAAAGTGTTGACTTGGTGCCGGAATTTGATAAAATTAACTTAGGATTTCTTTGTCCAAATGAAGAAAAGAATTTTTCTTTGAAAATATCAAATGCAGGAACTCAAAATGCAGGTGCTTATTTTATGAAATCTAATTATTTTACTTTTAATATGGATGAATTTACCATTGAAAAAATTCAATCAACGATAATAGATGTTGTTTATAAGGCAAATGCTAATGAAGGAGCATTCAATGACACAATCTCGTATTTGGATTCAATATGTGGAATTCAAAAGAATGTTATTGTTTATGGAACGATAGAATTGCCTAAAATTGAAGTGCTTCCTTTGGAAATTACAAGTTTTATTGGTCAAAGTAAGATAGGGAAGTTGCGTATAAAGAATATCAGCAATCGCAATTTATCAATTTCCGGAGTTCAAATTAATTCAAAGAAATTCGAGTATGTAAATACAGTATTTCCATTAAATCTCGCTGTTGATCTTGATACAATTATTGAAATAAAATATTCGGCAACTGATACATTGATAGAAATTACTGATATGTTGATTGAAATTGAGCCATGTAGTCAATATCAAATTGTTCAAATTAAAGGTATGCCGGCAAGTGCGTTTGCAAAGATTCATTTAGAAAATATAGAGGCGTATGCTAATGAGATAATTGAGCTACCAATATATTTAGATGAGAATAATCTAAAGTCGGCATCAATCAATAGTTTTATTGGCGATCTCTATTATAATCCAACACTTTTGGAGCCAATTGATCTTTCAGGAGAAATTATTAATCCTTCTTTAGCAAAATTGAATATAACTGTTTCATCAATAGAATTTAATCCTATTTCAAAAATAAGATTTAGAGCAGGATTAGGAAATTCTGATACTTGTAATTTAATATTTGATAATCTAAAGCCATTTACTGGAATTGCAGATTTCGATATTCGTAATAGTAAGTTTAAGTTGCTTGGTATATGTTTGGAAGGTGGCAAGCGATTAATTAATCCTAACGCTCAATCGAACAAGTTGCAAACTCAAATTAATACGATTGCAAATCAAATTGAAATTAATTTTAGTCTAATAGAAAAGAATACATCTAAATTGAGTGTTTATGATTATAAAGGTAGAAAACTGATTGATAAAAGTATAGAAAGTAGTGTGGGAAATCACTCTCTTAATCTTGAATTAACAGAATTTAGCAACGGAATATACTTTATAATCTTAGAAACACCATCAATGATCGAATCAAGTTCATTCATAATCAACAAATAAATATTATTGATGCTCAAAACATAAGTATTTATAGTATAAATTATATTATTAAGCATCAAATAATAATTCCTAATCTTCAAAAGATAATCAATAACCTTCATAAATATATAATCAATTGTCAATAGCAAAATATTGACAGTTGATTTTATATTTATTTCTATCAAAAGTTAATATTTTATTGTCAATAGTAAATTACTATTGCTACAAAATCAATTACTGAATGATATAATTATATTTCTTGATTTACAATATTAATAATTATTATAATGTAATTGCTTTCTGTTTGTCTAATTATAATACCAAATACTCAAAAGATAATTCCTAAAAGTATGATAGACAAAAATCATACCGAAATTATCATCGGACGAACAGATATTAGTATCGGACAGTCAGAAATTAGTATCAGACAATCAGAAATTAGTATCGGACTATCAGAAATCATCTTCATAATTGAAGAAATTAAAATCATAAGACAAATTTTTTATATAGTATATACAGAATGCATTATTATAATTATAGAATTTATCATCATAATTGTAGAAATATATATCATACCAATAGAAAGTATCTTTGTATGAACAG
>JANJUO010000579.1 GCA_024710535.1 bacterium | reverse complement strand
GTTGACGATATAAATGAAAAGTTGATTACTGAAACAGGGCATTCTTTTAGAGACAGAGTCTCCTCCATCGGCGACAAGGGCAAACGCAACTGGGTATATCCCAAAAAGCCAAAAGGACCTTATCATGTAGCCAGAATTTGGGTTTCTGTTGTTTTGATATTATTTTTTATAATAGCGCCATTCCTAAAGGTTGGTGATAGACCATTTTTGATGCTAAATGTTCTTGAAAGAAAGTTTGTAATATTTGGCAACATATTTTGGCCCCAAGATTTCCACATATTTGCATTGAGTTTTTTGGCATTGGTATTTTTTATAGTGCTATTTACAGCTGTTTATGGGCGTATTTGGTGTGGTTGGGCGTGTCCGCAAACTATTTTTATGGAAATGGTATATCGTAAAATCGAATATTTATTTGAAGGTGATTATAAAAAACAAATGCAATTGACCGATATGCCTTGGAATGGAACAAAGATTCTCAAACGTGGCGGAAAAATTGTAGTATTTTTTATTATTTCGTTTATTATTGCCAATATTCTAACTGTTTATTTGGTGGGCTCAGAAAAGTTTTTCTCATATATCACCGAAGGTCCTGCCGCACATTTTTCTACTCTGATGACGGTAACAATTTTTTCCGGCATAATAATGTTTGTTTTTGGCTGGTTTAGAGAGCAGGCATGTACTTTTGTTTGTCCTTACGGCAGATTGCAATCTGTTCTTCTTGATAGAAATTCTATAGTAGTCGGCTATAATTATGTTCGTGGCGAGCCAAGAGGTAGAGCCAAGAAAAACGACACTGCAAGCAAAGGCGACTGTATTGATTGCGGTGAATGCGTGAAAGTATGCCCAACCGGTATTGATATTCGCAATGGTATTCAGTTGGAATGCGTGAATTGCACAGCTTGTATTGATGCCTGCGATATTGTGATGGAAAAAGTAAACAAACCGAAAAAGCTCATCACTTATGGTTCGATTAATCAATTTGAATCCGGCACAAAATTTAGATTTACTCCAAGAATTATTCTTTATACTGCTCTTTTGCTTGTTCTTCTTACTATAATTTCAAGTTTGTTGATGACCAGAAATGATGTTGAGGCAACAATTTTGCGTTCAAAGGGCACAATTGCTCAAAAAACTGAAGATGGTTATATTGCAAATGTATTCACAAGCACAATTATAAATAAAACATTCAAAGATATAAATGTTGAATTGAGACCTATTGGGGTGGATGCAAGATTGACTATTATCGGTAATGATAAGTTAATCAAAGTGAAACGTGAAAGCGTGATAACGGTTACATTCTTGCTTGAAATCAACAAAGATAGAGTTCAGACCACACGTAATAATTTTGATATTGGAATATATGGTAATGGTGAACTTCTTTATGTTGAGGATGTTATGTTCCCTGGAATTATTTCGGGCTTGAAATAATTCATCAAATTCTAAATTACATTTACAATCAAAAAAAGAAGTGCTGCATATCCCAAAATGTGGCACTTTTTGTTTTGTTCTTTGTATAAATTAGAGTATTTTCTATTTTGGTAACAATGCCCTGCTTGCTTACCTTCACATTTATTTGCCGTAAACAAGCTGGGCTTGGTTAGGTGTACAAAAAAATATCTATGTCAAAATTATCGCATAGCGATTGAATAATGGTAATAAAGTTTTATTTTAAATATATATGCCAAAAGTAACTTTACTATGTCAAGATAATATAAAGCAAAGATAATTTAAAAGATATTAGGTCCAAATAGATTTAAATTCACATTCCAAAATACTTTTAATTAATATTGGATCTTTATCTTCTTTGCTATAACTTATTTCATTTGCCTTGATCTTTTCATTATATTTTATATTATTTTTATTTTTCAAACTTAACTTACTTATTCGGCTTGTAATTAAGAGTTTAGCTATTTTAACATTTTGATAATCAAAAATATTATCTATTGATAATGCTTTTAATAAATACACTATCAAAGTTTCCATACTTTTAAATTGATTTGCACATCCTGATGGTTTTTTTGTTTTAACTTCAATAATTATAAATCTATGGATATTCTCATGATAAATATACAAAATAGCATCACTTCTATAATTTATCCAATTTATATTTAATACGTTTGTAATTGGTGTTCTCTTGCCAACTTTTTCAATATTTAGTTGTAATAAATTATTATTTGAAAAACCTTCTACATTTATTCTAACTTGTTTTAGAGCTTCATCTTTATCAGAATTATCTATCTTTAATATTGTTAAAGGATCTTTATATGAGATTACACAAGCATCTTTTATTGATGTTTTTATCAGGCTGCATAGAGTCATAAATTACTCCTCAATCGAATAATAAATATCATCAGATTTTCTATTTAACTTATGAATTGTATCATCAAATATTTTATAATCAATTCCATAATTATCAATCTCAGCTTCATTAATAGTTCTATTCCCAACAAAATATGCTTTAACTTTATCGGGACTTAGTATATCTAAATCATCATAGTTATATTTTTTCAAAAGCAAATCTCTATCTTTGAAATTACTTGAAAGCATAATTAGATTATTAAATTCCTTAATCATAAAATCACTGTGAGTTGTGAT
>JANJUO010000572.1 GCA_024710535.1 bacterium | reverse complement strand
AAATATTAAGTAATCAAATTATAATATTAATATGTCAATATGCAATATTATTGCGTCAAAGATAAAGATAAAGAACATTTTAGCCCAATTCCTTCATAAATTTACGAAATTCTTTCATATTTTTCGATAAAATTGGGCATAAATTCTATTTTACCCCTAAATTCTACTTTATAATTCTTAATTGACAATTTTCCAAATCACAAAAAGAATGCAAACCTATGATTTTTTTGGGATAATTTTTGTTAATTTGATGCAATATTAGATTAGAATTGCCCTACCAAAGTAATTGCCGCTGTAAATCCGGCAAACTATTAAGTTATGACTCATTATTTCATCACAAATGAATTAAAGCCAACCGATTTGTGGGAAAAACTCTTGAATAAAAGACATTAGAACCTCACTCCGAAAGGCTGTCCAATAAGTATAAATTCAAGCAACAAGCAAGGATGCTTGTTCTACTAAGTTTTTATAGTATGTCAAACATCCATATTTGACTATAATTGCCTACAATTATACTTATTGGACAGCCTCAGAGAGAAATATTCAAAAGACATCTGATGTTTGATTCATAATTGCCACAACTCTCGAATCAAAAACATCATATTCTTGGAAAACATCGGATGTCTGGGGAGCATTTTTGAATGAAAGACATTAGAACCTCACCCCGACCCTCTCCTACGAGGAGAGGGAGAAAGAAAGATTCAAAAGCCATCCGATATTTATTCATCGTAACATCAGCTAAATCAGATATATTGAATTAACTGAGCAAATCGATGATTGTAGAGCATTTATTAATATTTCCCAACTATGTTGTTTTGTTGAATCTATTCAGTTCTTCCTTTTCCGGAAAATTTAAAGTTCTAATTGGGAATGGAATATTAATATTATTCTCATCGAATGATTTTTTCAGACTAATAATTGCTTCGCTCTGAGCAAACATAAAATCAGGACAGTCCTTTAAATCAATCCAAAATCTAACTGAAAGATTGATTGAACTATCCGCAAAAGCTACAAAATAAAAATCAATTAATCTATCGTGCATCACAAAAGGGAGTGCTTGCATTGTTTGAAGAGTTATCTTTTTCACAAGTTCCAAATCAGAATCGAAAGCCACTCCAACATTGACATCTACTCTTCTGATACCTTTATTGGTGAAATTAATAATATTATTTTGCAATACGTTTCTTGAAGGAATGATTAAAGTTTGTCCTTTGTAATTATGTATGTAGATACTGCGTAAGCGAATAAATTCCACTTGACCGAAAACTCCATTAATTTCAATCATATCGCCAATATCAAACGGTTTTCTGAATGCAATTATTATTCCTGCAAAAACATTTGCAAGAATATCTTGGAATGCAAATGAAACTCCCAAGCCAACAATACCGGCACCAGCAAGCAACTTGTTTACCGTATTGCTAAGATTCAGAACTTCAAGGGCAACAATCATTCCTATAATTATAATAAATACATAAGCAACACTTGTAACAAGTTGGGTAATGGCAGACTCTTGCTTAACTCTTTCCAAAACATTTTTGATGGTTCGCTTAACCATTTTTGCAATGAAAATAAACAATATCATCACTAAAATTGCTATGCTAATTTCAGGCAATCCTTCGATAAAACCTTTATAAAGGTTATAAAATTGTTCGCCAAGACTTTCGAAAGTACTTTTCATATTACCTTAAGAAATGATTAAATATAAATAAATAAAACAAAGTGGAGAAACGAAAATAATGCTGTCGAATCTATCCAAGAATCCGCCGTGTCCGGGCAATATCGAGGAACTATCTTTAATTCCGGCATCTCTTTTTAATAAACTTTCTGCCAAGTCGCCTATTTGACCAAATATTCCAATAATAGCACCTAATAGAATTGAATGTATTGCAGGAAATTCAGGAACTGTATAATTCATAAAAGCAAACATTCCTAATATTGAGGCAATAAATCCGGCAATTGCTCCTTCCCAACTTTTCTTAGGGCTAACAGATGGGAATAATTTATGCTTTCCGAATTTCTTTCCGATAAAAAAAGCGGCAGAATCGCAAATCCAAACTGAAATAAACATCGACATCACAAAATAAGCATATAGTTTATTACCATATTTGGAAGACAGACTCTGAATCAATTCACTTGAAACAGGCATACCGGGAAACTCTCTTATCAGAATCAATGTGCCAAGCAATAATGAAACATAAAATGGACCGGTTACTGTTGAAGTAATGTTCAGAACGGCATTCCCTTTTCTTGCGAATAATTCAAATATCAAAGTGAAAAGAATGAAAAGAAGAATTTCAATAAAAAGGAAAAACTCCAAATTTGATGAACTAATTTTATAGAACAAAGTAGCTTGAAGAATCAATCCGGCAAATATTCCCCAAATTTTGTCAGGTTTGAATGACTTTTTCTCAATCATTTTATAATATTCAAGCAATGCAAGCGAAGAAATTATCATTATTGAAACAGCAAAAATTATTCCTCCATTCCAAATTGCAAAAATAGCAAAAGGTATTCCAACAATAGCAACTAAAACTCTTTTTAATAATTCACTCATAATTTCTCCAAATTTCTACAAGAACAATCGTTAATGATTATATTTTGCTTATTTTTGTAATTTTACAAAATATAAAATTAATAAAAAATTATGTTACAAAACAGAATTAAAATATTTACAGATTTCGATGGCACTATTACAAAGAAAGATTTGGGTGATGAAATATTCAAAGTTTACGGACAGTTTGAGCCATATCATACTCAATTAGTTAATAAAGAAATCGGCATCAAACAATATTGGAAATTATTATTTCAGACTTTGCCCAAAGATTTAACTGAAATTGAATTAAATAATCATTCTCTGAATTATGAAATTGATGCTTACTTTATGGATTTTGTCCGATTTTGCCAAGAGAATGAAATTGAATTGCAAATTGTTAGTGACGGATTTGCTCAATATATAATACCAATTCTGAACAAACTCGGCTTGGAGAATATCCCAGTAAAATGCAACACTATGTTTTTTGGGGATGATGGAATTAAGCCGGTATTTACAGGAGCTGATGAATCTTGTAATTGTATGAGTGCTTCCTGCAAAAGAAATGCAGTTATCAATAATGTTGAAGATGATACTGTGATTATTTTTATTGGAGATGGCTATT
>JANJUO010000558.1 GCA_024710535.1 bacterium | reverse complement strand
AAAAGTATTTTGCCCAAATTATTCTGTCTTGCAGAGGCAACAATAATATTAGGATTAGTAATAGATTCAACCATGCAATACACGCTTTTGTCGCTCATTGCAGTATCAGAAAAATTGTTTCCACCATCTTTGCTGACAATTATTCCATTTCCAAAAGCAGAAAAAGTAGCTTTATATTGAGAAAAATCACTTGGAAAACTGTCTGCCGCAACATAAATATGGTTGCTATTTGCTTTTGAAGCATAAATATAATTTACAAACGGCTTAATTTTATCTACTTTAGTCCACTTTTGAGCATTCAAATTACTTGAAAAAATTAATAAAGCCGTCAAAATAATGAGTAAGATTTTAGTCATAATTCACCAAAAAATTCAAAAAGATATTTTTTAAAAACAAATTGAATAAATTTTTGGGAAATTATTGTAAAATTGTTAAAAATAAGTAATTTTCTTTCTAAATATTTTCGGTTATTTGCCGATACAAAAATTGAGTAGGAGTATTCAAGGGACTGAACAAAATGAAAAAGAGGATTCTATACTTATTTTTCTTATTCGGAGCAATAACAGGACTGATTGCTCAGGGTAATTTTTCTTTAGAGATTCAAAATCTGGGAAATTTTATTAATTCACAAGGTGATGAATATTTGCCTGTGATTTATAATGATACATTATATTTCAGACGACTAACCGGGAAGGGCTTAAATAAGAAAAATCAAATTTTTGCAATTCCTGTAAAAGCTGTTACTTGTCCGCCACAGCATAGAATTTCGCCAATTGAATTGTATGATATAAAAAATGTTTCAAATTCGGACTTTGAAACAATTGCAAAATATAATCATCAGCCGGCGGCACCATCTTTTTTTAAATTCGAGCAGAATAAATTAAGATATATGTCAGATGCAAAAAAAATTGAAAAGATTAACTCGAATTTCAATGATTTACATCCTGCAATTTCACCTGATGGATCGATGTTGATTTTTGCTTCTGATCGTGCTGGAGATAATTCTCAAACAGATTTGTGGATTTCATTTCGTGGTGCCGATGGAAATTGGTCATCTCCCAAACGCGATATTGGCGTTGGTATAAACACAGGCGATAATGAAATCTCTCCATATATTGCGGCAAATGGAAGTTTATATTATTCATCGAAAGGATTCATCCGTGATTCTGTTGAAATGTATTATTCCGGAAAAGAAAAGAGTGATCAATCCGGCAAAAGTGATGTTTTTATAAGAACAGAACGCCAAAACTACAACATAATAGTTGCCGAGCCGGTACCCGGTCAGCGTGGTAAATGGCGAAATCCAAAAGTGTTGCCATATCCGATAAATACAGAATTTGATGAGATCGGACCAGCACTTTGGCGAGATTCGATAATTTTCTTTTCATCAGATAGAGCATCATTACCATTTGAAGGATTCGGAGATAATTATGGTGGATTCGACATATATGGAAAATGTTGGAAGCAATGCCCAAATTGTTATGATACATGCACGCCAACTGTAATAATTGCAAAAATTAATAATTCTTGTGGCAGAAATTTTTCTTATAATGGCAAAATTTTTCTGAAAAATTCTCGTGGTAAATTAATTAATTCTTATCTTGTTCCAAATAGCGGACTTCTCTCAATATCTGTTCCATTGCCTTATAATGAAGATTATATGCTTGAATTGGAACATCCTTGTTTCGAAAGAAATATGTCTGCAAATTTTACTGTTGAATGTAATAAAGCACCATTGATTTTACCGGCAGATTGCTCTTCAATTGCAAGATTTGATACAATCTACAAGGATGTAATTTTCAAACTTGATAATAATTGTCAGCCAAAAGCAATAGATTTTCCTGACATTAGTTATTTTGTAACCGGCTATTACAAACCTGCAAATTTCCGCAATTTAAACAATTTGAAAATTGATATTACGCTTGGTAGATTGGGAAAGACTGCGAATAATGGAACGGAATACATCAGCGATCCAAATAATGATTATGATAGAACAAATTCCAGAATCGACTATGACAAATTGGCATCTTCAATTCAGGGAGCAATAGAGCGAATTGCAAATAATCTTAAAGAATGGGTTAATTATTCGCAATTAATGGGTAAAAAAGTTGAAGTTACCATCAATGGATATTCCGATGAGCGTGGCTTGAGAGGAAATCCTGCATTATACAACGAGGAAACAATCAATTTGGCAAAAGCAGGAGTGATTTCCTACCAAGAAACCCCGGCAGGCATCAAACGAGTTCCAATTGTAGAGAAAGGTACAGAAATGGATAATTACCTTTTATCGATGCTAAGAGCATACTACACTCAACAATTGATTGCAGATATGGCAGTTCCAGAAAGCAAAAATATTAAATGGCGAGTAGTTGGCAAAGGCACGACAAATTCAGATAACAGTTATCTGCGTAATAGAAAAGTTGAGATTAAATATGCTTTAATTGATGAATAGAAAATTTTCCGTTATGACGGTTGTAACAACCGACCGAAACAATTTATGAAAATCGATAAAAAAAAAAGGGAATGCCAACATAAGCAGTCCCTTTTCAATTTCAAGTA
>JANJUO010000524.1 GCA_024710535.1 bacterium | reverse complement strand
TAAAACCGAACGACTCAACAATATCGGCTAATGTTGAACTAAAATCAACACTATCATCAATTATGGCTACTCGCATTTTCGATTTATTATTCAATTTTTTCCTTGCTAATCATTTTATTTTTTAATTCAATTTTTTGCGGTAATAGTTTCAAATATTTAATAAATAAATTTTTGAATTCCTTATTACCAACATTCAAATGCTCTGGCACCCAAAATGCCATCAATTTCATATTTTGGCTAACATCTTCAAATTCAATAAAATGAAGATATTCTCCGGGAACATTCAACACTGTATTTTTCAAAAAAAGTTTTTTTGTTTCATCAAGTAATCTACAATAATCTTCAACTTCTAATTCATCAACGTAATTTGAAATCACTTTTTCCGACGAATTTTTTGCTGAATAAGTGTATATTTCTCTCTTTGAATTTATTTCCCAACCTCGAAAAATTTGCTCGCTATTGGAATATTCACCCAATCTTATCAAAATATTGTCGCTCTCTTTGACGCATTTACTCGCTTTTGTAGAGCCGCACGAAACCATAAATACGGATAAAATCAATAATATTACAAAGAAATATTTCATAATATTAAATTTTTCCACTTTCTTTCATTTCTATAAATTTTGAAATTCTATTGATAGATTTTTCTTTTCCTAATACTTCCATCGTTTCAAACATTCCTGCTCCAACAGATTTTCCTGTGATCATAAGACGTAATGGATGGATAATATTGCCTAATTTCATTCCGAGCGATTCCACATATTGCTTGGTAATTGCACTAAGATTCGAATGAGAAAAATCAGTTGTTTCGATGAATTTTTGCAACAACTCCTTCACCATCTCAGTAGTATTTTCTTTCCAATGCTTATTCATATATTCAATTTCAAATTCTTGAATTTCTTCGAACATATATGGAGCAAACACCGGAATCTGATAAACAAATATCACCCTTTCTTTAAGCAAATCAATCACTTTCAAAAGATATTCATCATCGAAACCAACAAAATTATGCTTTTCTAAAACAGGTTTGAGCATTTCTAATATATCCGAAAAAGGCAAAATTCTCAAATATTGGGAATTCATCCAATCAAGTTTTGTGGTATCAAATACAGCACCGCTTTTATTTACTTTTTCAAGCGAAAAATTATCAATCAACTCTTGCATCGAGAATATTTCTCTATCTGCAGTCGGATTCCAGCCAAGTAATGCAATAAAATTCACAAATGCTTCTTTGAAATATCCTTTTTCAACATAATCTTCAACCGCAACACTACCTTGACGCTTGCTAAGTTTGGACTTATCTTTATTCAAAAGTAAAGGCAAATGAGCAAATTGCGGTCTTTCCCATCCAAAGAAATCATAAAGTAAAACGTGCTTTGGTGTTGATGGTAGCCACTCTTCACCGCGAATAACGTGAGTTATCTGCATCAAATGATCATCTACCACATTTGCCAAATGATATGTTGGGAAGCCATCGGATTTGAGCAAAATCTGGTCGTCCACATCTTTGCTTTGAACAACAACTTCACCACGAATAATATCGCTGAATCTAACTTCACTCATTGCCGGAACCTTCAATCGAATCACAAATTCAGCTCCGCCATCTATCAAATTTTTGGTTTCAGAATCTCCCAAAGTATATTGATTTCTCATCACAGAGCGATCGTATTTCGGAGCAATACCTGCGGCTTGCTGTCTTTGACGCATTGCATCAATCTCTTCCGGTGTATCAAAAGCATAATATGCATTGCCACTTTCGAGCAATATCTGTGCATGTTCTCTATATAAATCAAATCTTTCTGATTGAACGTAAGGACCATAATCTCCGCCTTCCACCAAACTTTCGTCAAATTCGATTCCAGCCCAACTTAAATATTTTATCAAATTTTCTGTAGCATTTTCCACAAATCTGGTTCGGTCTGTATCTTCAATTCTCAGAATACATTTTCCATTGTGATGACGGGCAAACAAATAATTATACAACGCAGTACGTAATCCGCCAACGTGAAGATAGCCGGTTGGAGATGGTGCAAATCTTACTCTAACACTCATAATAATTAAAAATCCAAAATTTCTAAAATTGCATTTAAACGAAATGCAAATTACGAAATTTTGAGTTTTTTGATATTATAAAATCTTTTAAAATTTATATATTAACTATTAAAATATGTTTTTGGATCTTTTATGCCAAAAATATTACTCAATTTTACTTGTAAACTTTATTAACATAAATTAATTTGCATGAATTAAACAAAATGTGTAATTTTAAAAATATTTATAAGTTTAAACTAATAAATATTTTATTTATTGTTATTACTAATCTTAGGAGAATCTATGAATAAATATCTAAAAATTTTGGGATACATTGTTTTGGCAATAGTGTTGCTGATAGGTGGACTTTTGACTTATTTAAAAACAATGCTGCCTAACGTTGGGAATCCTCCGGAAATTACAATTGATCGAACTGCAGATAGAATCGAAAGAGGTAAATATCTTGCAAATAATGTTATGGTATGTATAGACTGCCATTCATCAAGAGATTGGAGCAAGTTTGCTGGACCACCAATTGAGGGATCTTACGGTAAAGGAGGCGAAGTATTCGATCAGAAATTTGGCTTTCCGGGAAAATTTGTAGCAAGCAACATAACTCCGGCAAACCTTAAGAATTGGACTGACGGTGAAATTTTTAGAGCAATAACCGCAGGCGTTGGCAAAGATGGCAGAGCACTTTTTCCGATAATGCCGCATATTAGTTATGGTCAACTCGACGAAGAAGACATCAAATCCGTTATTGCATATATTCGCACACTTGAACCTATTGAAAATAAAACAGATGCCTCCGAAGCAGATTTCCCAATGAATTTCATTATAAATACAATACCACAAAAACCAAATTTCAGCAAAATCCCTCCCAAATCTGATAGAATTGCTTATGGGAAATATTTGGTTACAGCCGCTTCTTGCAACGATTGTCATACGAAGCAAGAAAAAGGTAAATTTGTTGGGGCTCCTTTTGCCGGTGGATTCGAATTTAAATTTCCTGATGGCTCGGTGGTTACTTCAGCTAATATCACGCCACATCCAACCGGTATTGGAAATTGGACAGAAGAAAAATTCATTGCAAGATTCAAGAATTATACAGATTCATCTTATGTGTCGCCTATAATCAAGCCGGGAGAATTCCAATCAATGATGCCGTGGACTATGTATGCTGGTATGACCAATGAAGATTTATCTGCAATTTATCAGTATTTAAAAACTTTAACTCCACAACAAAATATTGTTACTACTTTCAAGCAGGCAAAGTAAAAAACGACAGTTGTAACAACTTGCGGAACAGAGAAAATTGTTCTGTCGGTTGTTACAACCGACAAAAAAAGTGCTTTCAATAAGTATAAATTTCAGCAACAAGCAGGGATGCTTGTTCTACTAAGTCTTTATAAATATAGTAGGTCAAACATCCTTGATTGACAATAATTGACCAAAAACGTCAGCTGTTAAAACCAACATAATGGAGACAAATTAATAAAACTCTCTACTTCGGAATTGAAAAATAGAAAGTTGTTCCCTTCTGAACTTCACTCTCAAGCCATAAATTACCTTTATGCTTTTCAACGAATTCTTTGCATAAAATCAGCCCCAATCCCGTTCCTTTCTCATTATTTGTGCCAAGTGTAGTAATATTTTTATCAATTCTAAAAATATCATTAATAATATTTTCATTCATTCCAATTCCATTATCCTTCACATAAAAAGTATAATAATGATTAGAGATTTTGAATTTAAATTGCTCTTCATTTGTTAGCATTCCAATTTCAATAGTGCCATCATTGTTTGTGAATTTGATTGCATTAGAAATCAAATTTCGGAATACTACCATAAGCAAATTTGGATCTGCTGTAACCAAAATACCCTTGGGAACATTATTGATTAATTCAATATTCTTGTGGCTTGCCAATAGATTCAATACTTCGATTGTATTTTTTACAATTACAAAAATTACAAATTCTACAGGATTAAATGGCAAAGTACCTCTCTGAGATCTTGCCCAATCTAACAAATTTTCAAGTAAGGAATACAAATTATCCGAATTATTTTTCAAAACTTCAAGTATATCAACTCTTTCTTCATCAGAAAAATCTTGATATGAATCAGACATAAGTTTGGTTAATTGTCTGAAACTTCCAAGCGGATTTTTTAAATCATGTGCAATGATTGAGAAAAACTTATCTTTCTCCAAAATTGCTTTCTCAAGTTGGGATTTTGCTTTCTCTAACTCATCAATCAACAAACTTTTTTGAATTAGATTTGCTTCAATAAATTCTTTCGATTCGATTAATTCATTATTTATCAATTCAAGTTCAATTGAATAATTATTCAGTTTTTCTTCTGCAATTTTCTTATCGGTAATATCAACAATCATTCCAACAAAATTCTCAACATTACCATATTTATCATAAATTACCGATACAGACAAATCTCCCCAAACAATAACTCCATCTTTTCTTATAAATCTCTTTTCAATTCGATAAAAATTGATTTCCTTTCTTAATGTACTTTTGAATTTCGATGCACTAATTTCCAAATCATCCTTATATGTTATATCTAAGTTGGTCTTGGATAGCATTTCTTCA
>JANJUO010000470.1 GCA_024710535.1 bacterium | reverse complement strand
GTTAGTGTAGCAGAACCATTAGAAAACTGAGCTAATTTATCTGCGGTGATAGTGCAAGTTCCATTATCAACAGGTATTTCCAATGAAGTTCCAACATTTGCTTGAGTAAGCATAACTTTAATTCCTGCTGATGGATTTGGGCTATTATTCCAATTTATTACTAAATTGCTACTTTTACTAATATTTTGATTAGGTGTTAAATTAGAAAAACTAACCACATAAGAAGGAGCATTTAGGGATACATTAAAAGCAGAAAAATCATTACTGCCTGGAATTATCCAATTATATTGCCTTCCATCAAATATGCTTTGGTAAGGCTGTTCACCATACGCATATAATAAAATATTTTGAGTTGAATCAAACGAAGAGTATGAAGGAACATTAATTCCATTTAAAGAAATATTGCCAGCCCAAACAGAATGTGTTGAATTATAAAAAGCAGCGTCAGAGCCAGAATAGTTAATAAAATGATTTACATCATTGTTATAAACTGTTGATTTATAGATTGTAAGAGTTGCAATTATTGATGAGTCATCAATTTCTAAACTATCTGGAAAAAACAAAATAGATTCTGGTTTAGATTCAGAATTTGTTGGTGTTTCAATTTTATTACAACTTATCAGAATCGTAATAAAGAAAACAATCGCTAAAAGAAAAGCATTTTTTGAAGTAGATAACATTATAAACTCCTATTTAATAATAAAAACTTAACGCAATATTAGTTAAGAGATTCTACTACATTCTTAACTACTTTACTAAATGTTATAAATACCCAAAATTATTTCTCAATTATTAAAACTCTTCTTGTCTCAAAATTACAAATATTTTTTAAAACAAACAAATGATTTTTTATCTTTAATTAATAAATTATTAATTATAATTCAGCATCCGTAAAATTGCATAGCCGCTAATTACAATAGACAGTTGAAAGTGAAAAAAATCACATAAAAAATGCACTTTTTTTTATTTTTTTGAAAATAATTACAATTCATCCGACAATTGCGAGTCATCGGATGGATTAAATTTAATATTTAGATTTTGTTTTTTGAAATGAGATAAAGTGGATTAATCAATTAATGAAATGAATATTTTTTTGAATTTGGCAAATTCTTCTACATTTAACTTTCCAAGAACAGTAAGAATGCTTCTTTGTTTTAAAGTAGCGATTCTATCCACTTTCAAGATGGAAATTGCTCTTAAATTATTTATATGGCTTGGTAATATTAGAATTTCAGACGGACTTAGCTCATTTGTTACAACCGAACTTATTGCCACAACGATTACATCTTTATAAATATCTTTTGTGTATCCGACAAAGACTGCCGGACGTACTTTAATATCCGATAACTCAGAAAATGGAAAAGGTATTAATACTATATCACCGGCAACCATATTATTTTACCAAATAATCTTGATATAAATCTTCATTTTCGTTTAACCAAAAGTCAAATCCGTTACTATTTTCGCCAAAATCTCTAATTAATTGTTGTTCTTTTGATGAAATTTCTTCAATAAAAGTAACAATTACTTTGTATTTTTTATCTTTTGGAACCGGAGAGAGTAATTCAATCGTTTCTCCGTTATACACACCATTTACAGCCAACATCTTATACCACCGTTATTTGTTTAAAAAAAATTTGACGAAATATGAAATCATATATTTTTATTGATATTTCTTTCATTCATCCGACAACTGCGAGTCATCGGATGAATATTATATAATCATAACTTCACAAACTTCTCGTTCCTATCCCAAACGTTCACAAAAGAATAACCAGATGAGAATTGTAATCCTGAAAACAATTATATTAGTAAATTAAACTAATATGCCAAAGCACTATATTCTTCAACAGGAATTTCTAATTTTCTAATAATTTTATTTTTGTCAATTTTAAATTCTTGGTATAAGTTTTCAATATTCTCAATATCTCTACCTTCAAAATATTGTTCCCCACAATAATCGCATACAACCGCTGGAACATCATTAATTATTATAAAATCTCCATTATTCCTGTATAGATATTGCACTTTCTTTTTAGAAAAATGAATATTGCCGCAAAAAACACATTTATTATTCATTCTATCCTCTTTCATATAAATTTTTAAATTTAGGTGGTGAAGGTATATAAACTGTAATGATCACAATTCTATCATTAACTTCACCACACACAATATGTATAGGTTTACCACTACTTGTAAAACCTGCAACTAAACAAGATTCCCCTCGTCCAGTATCTGGATATTCTTCAATTATTATTCCATTTGCAAAAGACTCTAATAATTCTTTAATCATTAAATTATCATTCTGTCTTTGTTTATCGCCATGATGAGAATTAAATATTTCTTTTCTTTTACCAGTTCTTTTATACTTGTAATATCCATCCATATATCCCAATATTAACTCATAATTTTAGAAGTTTATATATTTTATTTATTGTATTTTCTAATGATTATAATTTAAAAATCTTGAATACACTTACTCCTACCCACACAAAATACTATCCACCAATTAACCGTTTTAAATTCATCCGACAACTCACAGTCATCGGATGAATAATATTTCTACATTTCAATACCACACAAAAATTTTCTATTCTTTTATGGCTGAACTGGTTCTTCTTCACTATAATTGTTTCTGCTCTTCCGCTTTCTGCCTCTTTTTTTATTGTCGATTGCAAAGCCCAAAACAGGCAAAAATGGATACGTTTTTCCTTTTTGAGATATGATATAGCTATACAAAATCCTCAAATTCTTCGAATCAGAATCGAATTTTTCTTTAAATATTTGCTTGGCGCGAGAATATTTCTCCTCCATCACTCCAATTTGAAAGAAATTTTGAATCGATGCTTGCAATTTTTCTTCAAGTGCAGAACGGAATGATTCGGGAATAATATCGGTGTAACCCTGTGAGATCAAATCAGCAATTCCTTTCAGCATTGTGTCTGCGGCGCTCACCAAATTGTTGTGATTTGTTGGACTTTTTCCTTCGATGCCGAGCAAAACCATCTTTTTATCCTTGTTGAATTGCGAAACGAGGATAAGTTTGCACTTCTGATAGATTTCCTGCAACAATTTATCGGCAGAATCCGATTCCCAACGAGCATTTTTGTAATCGAGTTTGGCATTCAGCAACGCAGATGAGGCAGATTCATACTCGCTTTTTGCATTAATTGCCCAATTTACCAAATTTTCCGGCAGTTCCAAGATTGCGGAGTACTCAACTATAAAATCGCTCAAATTATTAAACCTTAAATAGCGCGTTCCCGGTCTATCCATAACAAAGTTATTGTTCTCTTGCATCAGTTTCTCTCAAAAATACAAATGAAATGACTTAAAACGCAACTTAAATTTCTTTATTGTGAAATAATTCAATCAATTATTATAAAAATTAATAATAATAGTTAATATAATTTAATAATATTTATAATAAATAAACAACATTGTAAAATATATTAATTAAATTACATAAAATTATTAGTAAATATTATAATTCAATTAATAAATAGTAGAATATATTAATAATTTTGTATAAAATTTAATATAAATTGTAGAATATTTAAATCAAATTGTGAAATAATTCA
>JANJUO010000587.1 GCA_024710535.1 bacterium | reverse complement strand
TCGCATGAAAGTAAATTAATTGGTATAGATAATGATGAAAAGAATAGACTTGCATCCACAGATTATGGATTTAGATTTACTTATGGCATTTATGATAATTTAGAAGCTGGCTTGGCATTATCAGGCAGTATGGATGGATTTTCTGCCGGAGCAAAATATAGATTTTTTGCAAATAACAGTTATGAATTTGCTTTTTTTGGAGGTGTTAATTTATCTACTGAAGAATCAGGAACCTATAAAATTGATGAGAAAGGAATAAATCAAAATGTTGGTGGCATTGGTTTGGTTGGCAGAAAAATTCTATCAGAAAATTTAACACTCGATTTGGATGTTCAGTATTTAAATTCAATAAGCAGAAGCAATGATAATTATAGCGGAGACTTGCTGGTTAATTCCGAAATTGGCTATTACCTTGATAAATATCAATTTTGTGCAGGATTTTCATATTCGAATTCAATGAACAAAATAAATGATAATAGCGAGCAGTTATTATCTTTAATTCTTGGTGGAACAATAGAAACCGGAGAAGATTTTGTTTTAATTTGGGGCTTTCCAATTGATTTATACGGGAAAAACCAACTTAAAAGAACAGGGTTTTTATTTGCTTTAACTTTGACAATTAATTAATCTTTTTATATAATGAAATTTTGATTTTTTTATAATAATTTATTTGGAGTCTTAAATGAAAATAGGGACACGTTTAAGCATTGGATTTGCAATTTTAATTATCGCAATTACAACTTCTTCTTTAATTTCGATTTATGAATTTGGAATTGTTGATGATGGTATTAATTCGATCATTTTCGACAAATATCCTAAAACAGTTGCAGCTAATGACATAATTGATAATGTTAATGAAGTAGGTACATTGTTAAGAGATTTGATTATTTATGATGAATCTCATATACCTATTGTTGTAGAAGGTGTAAAATCTGCGAGAGATAAAATCTTAGCACGATTAAATGAACTTGATTCAACTGTTAAATCACCTACAGGAATTGCAAAGCTCGAAGCAGTTAAAAAAGCAAGAGTGCTATATGTTGCATCACAAACAAAAATTATTGATTTAGTAAAGGCTAACAATAAAACTGAAGCTATAAGTGTGCTTACCAAGGAAACTACTCCACTTTATTTGGATTATAAATCAGTTGTCAATGATTTGATTAAGTATCAAAATGATTTGATGATGGAAGACTCGATAAATGCTGATACTGCTGTTGCAAACGCAAAAAATATTGGTTACATAATATTATTTGTTGCATTGATAATTGCGATAGTATTAGCATTATATTTAACAAAAAGTATCGTTAAACCAATTCGCACATCAATTGATGCGGCTGATAATCTAGCCAAAGGCAATCTCAAAATTGATATTGATACAAATAGAAGCGATGAAACCGGTGAACTGCTGAAAGCAATGAAATCGCTTGCAGGAGATTTGCTTTCATTGAATAAAGAAGTTGAGGATTTAACTGTTGCTGCTATTAATGGCAAACTTGACACAAGAGCAAATTCATCTAAATATCAAGGTCAACATGCTGACTTGGTAAAAGGTATCAATAGTTTGCTTGATGCAGTAATCAACCCACTTAATGTAACTGCAGAATATGTGGATAGAATCTCCAAAGGCGATATTCCTCCAAAAATTACTGATGAATACAAAGGCGATTTCAATGAAATCAAAAACAATCTAAATCAATGTATTGATGCAGTTAATTTACTTGTTTCGGATGCAATGATGCTCGCTAATGCGGCTATTGACGGAAAACTCGACACAAGAGCAAATTCTACAAGACATCAAGGCGATTTCAGAAAAGTTGTTGACGGAGTTAATCGTACATTGGATTCTGTAATTAATCCTTTGAATGTAGCGGCTGAATATGTTGATAGAATTGCGAAAGGCGATATTCCTCCAAAAATCACAGATAATTACAATGGCGATTTCAATGAAATCAAAAACAACTTAAATCAAGCAATAGATGCTGTTTCATCATTAGTAAGTGATGCTAAAATGCTCGCTACTGCTGCAGTAGAAGGACGTTTGGCAACAAGGGCAGATGCAAGTAAACATAATGGAGATTTCAGAGCAATTGTACAAGGTGTTAATGATACACTCGACAATGTGATTGGACCATTGAATGTAGCGGCAGAGTATGTTGATAGAATTGCTAAAGGTGATTTACCAAATGTAATTACTGATAATTACAACGGTGATTTTAATGATATCAAAAACAATCTTAATTTGTTAATAAATGCTTCGAATGAAGTAGCAAATGCAATTGCATCTGTTTCTCGTGGAAATGTAAATATTAATGTAAAAGAGCGTTCTGGAAACGATGTCTTGGTTCGTAGTGTTAATGTGCTTGCACAATCAATTGGCGCATTGGTAGCCGATGTAAATCAATTATCAGATAATGCAATCAAAGGTAATTTGAATGCTCGCGCTGATGCTTCCAAGCACGCTGGTGATTTCGAAAAAATAGTTGTCGGTATTAATAGCACGCTTGCGGCTGTTGTGAATGCTATCAATTCTATGTCTTCAAGTATTATGATGGGCGATGCAAATGGCAATATTACAT
>JANJUO010000422.1 GCA_024710535.1 bacterium | reverse complement strand
ATTATAATGCTTTTATTGACCCAAATTTAATTATTACAGTACTTAGAAATTTGATTTCGAATGCTATCAAATTTACAAGCGAAAATGGCACTATAACTGTGGATTGCGTAAAAGAAAATGATATATATGTGGTTTCTGTGATTGATACCGGTTTGGGAATGAGTCAAGATACTATTGGAAAATTATTTAGAATTGATGTAAATATGACCACACTTGGTACTTCTCAAGAAAAAGGCACAGGATTAGGATTAATTCTTTGCAAGGAGTTTGTTGTTTTGAACGGCGGAAAAATTTGGGTAGAGAGTGAGCTTGGCAAAGGTAGTACATTCAAATTTTCATTGCCAATCGCAAAAGTAATGAATGAAAATGACTAATTTTCTCTTTTATTTTATTGTAAATTAAAAAAAATACATATTCTATTCACTATATTATTGACTATTTCGTTATATTTGTGTTGGTAGTTGTCACAATTTTTTAAAAAGAGGAAAATATCGAATTTATTGCTACAGATTTAATTAAAAATAAGTCAAATTTGGTTATTGCCGGATGTACTTTTTATTAATTATTGGATATTATCTTATAAAGTTGATTTACGGATTTTAAGTAATTTTTAGCGTAGCAAAATGAAAAATATTCGGTTTTTTCTTATTTCTCTTTTTGTGATTTCTGGTTTAAGCACTCTTAAAGCCGGCTCGAATTCATTTTATAGTGATTATATTCTGATTAATAATTTTTTATTTAATCAGCAATTTTTTAATACCAATCTTCTGCTTTATCCTGAAATTTATTCATTGATGATGTTTCAGCCGATAGATGATAGTTTTAAAGATTTGGATTCTACCACAAAAATTATTATAGATCAAGACAAAGATTATTATAATATCACACCCCAATTTCTAAAAAGACCTGAACTTTTTCGAGAAAATTATTTTAATTTCGATGCAAATGATTTAACCAAGAAAAATCCTATAGGTTATAGAACTAATACAAAAATTGATAGTACAATTACATTTTTTGAAAGTAGCGAATTTCTTGATTCGCTTGAACTTAACCCAAGTTATACTACCGAACTTGACACCTACTTGAAAACGCGACAAAAGAAAATCAAAAAACGGGTTTGGGATTCGTTAACCAAAACCTATGATGTAAAGAAGGCAATGTCACAGGGAGATTTGGCTCGTATGATTGGCCAGTCGACAGGTATTTCTATACCTGTTCCTCCAAATCCGATTTTTAGTTTGTTTGGAAAGCCGGAAATTGCTATTAATGTTAGTGGCGAAGCAAATGTTACTATTGGATGGCGATGGGACTCCCAAAATTTAGGAACAGTTTCGCAATTTGGACAAACTCAATCCTCACCAATTTTCAATCAAGATATTAGACTTAATGTTAGTGCGAGAATTGGCGATAAACTGCGATTTGGAACAAATTGGGATACTCGCAATAGTTATGATATGGACAATAAGTTCAAAATTGGTTATACCGGTTATGATGATGATATTGTTAAACTTGTTGAAGTGGGAAATGTTGATTTACCATTGCCTACCACACTTATCAGAGGTGGAGAAACATTGTTTGGAGTTCGTGCAGATTTTCAGTTTGGTCCTTTATTTTTGAAAACAATTTTTTCTCAAAAGCGAGGTCAAGCAAAATTTGTTGATGTAAAAGGTGGAGCAACCACTCAGCCGTTTCAAATTCGTGCTTATGACTTCGCAAAGAATAATTTCTTCCTCGATACAGCATATCAAGCGGTCTATGATAAATATTTCGAATCAAACACACCTGTTATTCCACCGAGTGCCGATAGTTTGAGAATAAAAGAAATTGAAGTTTACGAATCAACTAATGATCCTGTTGAAGCGGCAAAATCTTCAGGGAATGCGGTTGCCCATGCAGATTTGCCTGCATTAGACGGCACTCAGCAATATGGAAATCAATACAAAGTTGTAGATATCAAAGCAGGTGAAGTAGCTCGTGGGCAATTCATAAGAATGGATACAACAAGATATAAAATTAATTATAATCTTGGAACTTTGATTATCAGGAATATGCGACAGGATAGAGCTTATGCAGTTGCATATAGAACCGAAGGTCCAACCACTTCAAATACAGATGATAGATATTATGGTACTTTTTCCTATCAAGTTGGTCCTTCCGACACATTTGTATTGAAATTGATTTCATATCCTAATTTACAACCCGGTTTCAAAACTCTTTGGAACAGGCAGATGAAAAATATTTATGATATTAATGCAAGAAATGTAAATGTTGCTGAAACAAAAATCAATATTTGGTATGTAAATAAAAATAATGACTCTTCGGATGTTTTGCCGGGTGCTCCTGATAAACTTGTAACAATTTTTGGAGTTGACCAAGTAAATAATGGAACTGGTGCCGCACCTCCAGATGGATTGTTCGATTTGAAGCCGCCATTTTTTGATGCAGTTGAAGGAACAATTACTTTTCCAAATTCGAGACCATTCGATTCTGCACTTGTTAAATATTTCAGAAAACCAGAAGTTGGAAATCCAGACTTGGCTTTTGAATATATTTTCAGTTCACCTTATGATACAACAAACGATGTAGCTCGACAGAATACCGCAAGAGATAGATTTGTGATTTCTGGCGAAGTTTCGGGCAGACAATCAAATAGAATCAATCTCGGAGCATTCAATCTTGCGAGAAATAGCGTTAGAGTTACTCTTGACGGGGTTCCGTTGATTGAGAATCAAGATTATGTTGTAGATTATTACTCAGGTACTTTACAAATAAAAAATCCACGAGCAAGTTTGCCCGGAGCAAATCTCAAAGTGGAATATGAGCAACGGGACATATTCAATATAGCCACAAAAACACTGGCAGGAATTCGAGGTGATTATGAACTATTTACCTCTCGAACGGCAAAGGCATATCTCGGGTTTACGTTTATGCACTATGACCAATCTGCAATTATAGACAGAGTTCGTCTTGGTGAGGAGCCGATAAGTAATACAATGTTTGGTTTGGACGGAAATTTGAATTGGGACGCTCAATGGATAACCAAAGCATTAGACGCTTTACCTTTTTATGATACAAAAGCACAATCCAATATTTCATTGAAAGGTGAATGGGCATTGATGATGCCAACTCCAAATAAGAGAAGTTCGGAAATTGCTTCAGATAAAGGAGAGCCTGTTGTATTTATTGATGATTTTGATGGTGCTCAAAGGAATATTTCACTTGGATTGAATGCGGCACAATGGCAACATTCTTCAGCTCATATCGATTCAACAATTTGGGCAAATGATGAAATTGCAAATTTATATCGTGGTAAATTATATTGGTGGCAATTCTTTATTCCAAGAGTGCCCGTTCAGGAAGTATATCCCGAAAACCAATCATATATTCAAGGAAGAAATTTTCTAAATCCTATGTATTTAGTATTTGCCCCTGATACTCGTGGTATTTACAACAAGAATCCGGAATATCTCGATACATTGAATCCGCAATTTAATCCAACCGATATTTACTTCGAAAGAGATACGGTTAAGTCGAGAGTTTGGGGTGGTATGCAGAGATTACTTTCTTCCTTTACAACAAATTTCGATTCGGAAAATATTGAATTTCTTGAAGTTACGATGAGAATTCTTGATAGAGATGATGGAAATACAAAAGTTTATATAGACTTAGGACAAATTTCCGAGGATATTATACCAAATAAATCAACAAATACAGAAGATGGTATAACAGAAGCAAATCCTTTACCAAATGGAATAATTGATATAGGGGAAGATGTTGGTATTGATGCTATCAGTAATCAAAAAGAAAAGGAAGATTATCCTTATCCATTGAATTTAGAAGCAGATCCTGCAAGGGATGATTATAAATTTGAATTTGGTAAAGATGACAGAAATCGTAATTCTTTGGATTTTTATAGATATAATAATTTTGAAGGTAATGCAACAGTTTCAGAGTCTGGACAATATCCAAATACTGAAGTTCTGAATTCAAATAATGGTCAGGTGATTTCACTTGATAACAGTTATTTTACTTATGAATTGCAAACTGCAAGGTGGAAAGGCGAAATTGAAAACAATTCTCAAATTGTTGGTGGAAATCCAGATGCAGGTTGGTTTATTTATAGAATTCCAATTCGCAAACCAACATCAAAAACCGGAAATCCTCTTTTTTCTAATGTGAATTATGCAAGAATTAGAATTCAGGGTGGTCGATTTATTGGTGAAATAGTTGATTGGAAATTGGTTGGCTCGCAATGGCAGAGAGTTAGTACCTTGCAATCCAATCCTGATCCAAATGATAGCATTTTGGCTATTTCTTTTGTGAATTTATATGAAAATTCCAAATCACCTGATTTTTATAGTTCACCTCCGGGAGTTGAGCCGCCGAGACAATTGAATAATCCTGATCCTACTCAAGATATTCGTATGAACGAGCAGTCGATTTCTATCGGTGTGAAAAATTTGCGTTATGGTGATGAAAGAATGGCAACGAGAATTTTCAGACCACTTGATTTATTTTTCTATAAGAAATTAAAATTCTTCATTCATGGCGATGGAGCTATGCCTGATGTAGTAGTTCCCGGAGCAGTTCCAAAAGCGTATGCCTTTATACGTTTTGGTATCGATTCTGGTAATTATTATGAATATCGCAGACCATTAACTCGCGGTTGGCAGGATATTGAAATTGATTTAAGTCAATTAACTGCAGTCAAACAAGCGAGAGATACATCAATAAATAGAGATAGGCAAGTATTTCCTGTTCCAAATGATCCCGATGCTGTATTTGCAATCAAAGGTTATCCGATTCTAACAAGAGTGCAGTTTTTCGGATTGGGTATTTATAATCCACCCGAAAGATTTCCTAATGAATTAACTACACGAATGTGGGTAAATGAGCTGCGATTGATTACTCCTGAAGAGAGTTCCGATTGGGCTGGTTTAAGTAATTTGAGTATTACATTAGCAGATTTGGGTAGAATTAATGCCACATTTGAAACTTCTCAGCCGAATTTTCATCAATTAGAACAGAGATTTGGAAATAGGTCTAATTCAACTAAATGGAGTTTCACAGTTGATGGTAATTTGGAAAAATTTGCTCCTAAAAGTTTCGCGGGAATGAAACTACCGATTGCTTATACTCACTCTGAAGCGATGGAAAATCCTTTATATGTTGCTAATAATGATATTTATCTAAATGAAGCGGCAACAACTGCATACAATAATGCAATCGCAGAAGGAAAAACGCCTACAGAAGCCGCAATGATTAGAGATAATATTACTAAACGCTCACAGACTTTAAGAGTGCAGGATATGTGGTCTTTAACTGGAGTGAAACTTGGCTTGCCATCTGATTTCATTCTTATTAAAGAACTTATAAATAAAGTTACATTGGGCTATTCGTATTCTCAAGATTATGAGCGTTCTCCAGTTTATGATGAAAGATTCAATTGGGTTTGGAGATTTACTTTGCAATACGGATTAACGATTCCTGAGTTGCTTTCTATTTCACCATTGAAATTTTTGGATGGTATTCCGATTTTAGGTGCTTATAGTAAATGGAAAATAAATTTTCTGCCTTCGAATTTCAATACCGATTTTAATATTACTCGCAGAAGGCAAACCGAGCAATCAAGATATTTGGAGTATCCAAGTCCTGTGATGCGTGATTTTACTGCAATTAGAAAGGCTGGTTTCAATTGGAAATTATCAGAAGGTGGTTTGCTGAGTCCTATAATTGATTATTCGGTTTCTACAAATTCCACGCTTGTTCCTTTTGAAATGGATCAATTTGGCAGACAGCGAACCGGCAGTGAAATTGCTGGATTGATTTTCTTTAATAATGGAAAATTTATTGATTTGGGCTCAAACACTTTGCATCAGCAAACAATTACAATGAATTTCAAACCTGTTCTTCCTGATTTTTGGGGAACCAGCAAATTTATTGATATAACCGGCTCATTCAATACAGTATATAATTGGACAGATCCACTTCAGCAAGATCCTGAAATTAGAGATATTGTTAAAGTAGCAAATTTCAACAACAATATTAGATTTAATGTATCATTTAGATTGAAATCTTTAGGTGAAGAGTGGTTTGGTATAACTATGGAATCACCGAAACCAAAGATATTTGGCGGTCCCGGACCTACAAAAGATTCTACAGCATCTTCATCTTCAGAAGGATTTAATATTTTCAAATTTGTAAAATCTGCATTGATGGATTGGGAAAAAATTGATCTCTCTTTCAATCAAACAAATTCATCATTAAATCCGGGTGTTTTTGGTGGAACCGGTATAGATAATTTCTGGGGAAGGGGATTAACTTTCCAAGAAAGTTTATATGAAAATGGACCAAGTTTTGCATATCAATTAGGTGTAGTGGATCATCCGCATGGTTCGTTTGCTTTTGCTCCATCTTCATCATTCCCATTCTTCAAATTTGAAACATCAATTGGATTGCGACCACCAAATGCCCGTTTGCAAGATAATTTCAGACAACAAACCGGACTTGAAGCTAATACATCAAGACCACTTTGGACTGGAGCAACTTTGGATTTGAAATGGAAAACCGATGTTGGTTATAATAGAAATCAAACAGTTGTAACCGATGCTTTAGGAAATCCAACTTTCACAAATGTTATGGGAACTGAATCTTATAATCGTACATTTATGACGTTTCCAACAATTTTTGGCTGGGATATATTTAATAATTCTGTAGATAATGTTGTTAGATTATATTCTGCCCAAAAAGTTGGAATAGACGAAAGATTCAATAGGGGAGAGATTAATCAAGTTCAAAAAAATGCACTATATCAAACTGCATTATCAAAAGCATTTTATGATGGACTCGAAGCATTTAGCTTATTTGGTGGCGATGTTGGTAAGTTTTTGCCGAGTGTAAATTGGACATTGAGATGGGAAGGATTAGAAAAATTACCTTGGTGGGATAATTTGATAAAAAGAATGACTTTCGAACATGGTTATCAATCTCAATATCAAGAGCAGGCAACAATTACCGATAATGGAAAATCAATTCAAACACAATCTGCACAATATGGTTTCCAACCTCTTATTGGATTTAATGCCAATTTTGACGAAAAGAAATTTGACGGTATTCTTACTGCTACACTTAAGTGGTCATCCACAAAACAATATTCTTTGAATAATGCCGCTGGTTCAACGATATCATCGCAACAAACTGATGACATCACAGCACAAGCATCTTATACTATGCGTGGCTTTGAGTTTCCGATTTTTGGAATTAATCTGAAAAATGATTTGGAAATGAGTTTCTTGTTTACAT
This sequence comes from bacterium, assembly GCA_024710535.1. GTDB lineage: Bacteria > Bacteroidota > Ignavibacteria > Kapaibacteriales > UBA2268 > JANJUO01. The sequence goes on along the minus strand of JANJUO010000422.1, from coordinate 127 downwards.
ATAAAGTAAACAAGCAATTCACTTTCAACGTAGAAGAGCCACAAGGAACATACACAGGCGATAAGGCAAAAGGCAGAACATTAAATGGTAATACTCAAATCATAATTGAGCCACGTGCTCGATATTC
>JANJUO010000419.1 GCA_024710535.1 bacterium | reverse complement strand
TGCACCTTCCGACACCAAATGAACCCCGAAGGAGTGACATTATAATAGCGGTGATCGGTGATTATTGATTTGTGATTGGATCCGGGAATCCTGAGTCGGGATTTGTGAGTCAATTCCTGAATCGAGCTTTGATTCGTGATTCATGATGCTATTTGTGAATTGTGAGTAGTGATGAGTAAAAGGTATGCACCTTCCGACACCAAATGAACCCCGAAGGGGTGACATTATAATAGCGGTGATCGGTGATTATTGATTTGTGATTGGATCCGGGAATCCTGAGTCGGGATTCGTGAGTCAAATCCTGAATCGAATTTTGATTCGTGAGTCATGATGCGATTTGTGAATTGTGAGTAGTGATGAGCAAAAAGTATGCACCTTCCGACACCAAATGAACCCCGAAGGGGTGACATTATAATAGAAAGATGACGCATAATACCCGGCACATCCAGCCCCGAAGGGGCGGCATTAGAATAGTCGTTGATTTTCAGCACGTATCAGCACCTCAGACTATTTCAGGTTACTATTTTCCGGTTTCAATTTTCGGGTTGTTTTGTGGGTGGGGGAATCCGCCCACCCGGGCTTCCGCTCCGCCCGACCCTGATCGATGTCCTTCAACCAAGGCTCCGCCAGGATGGTGAGCTCTTCCGCACCCGCCTGCCATCCTACCATGTTATGTCCGTAAATCTCCAGCCCCGGGACTGGGCAACGCAATCTTGTTACTTAATCGCCGAAATCCCGAAAAGTTATACTATCTGCTGAAAATTTTCTGAAAATCTCTCTGAAAACCCCACCTGTCAGGCACTTCATCCTAACAGTTCCGCGAAGCTCCCGAAAATCAAGTGCAACAGCTGCGCGACAGACCGAATGGCCCATAAATGCTGCTTCTCATGAATCATTGATGGTCGGTGGTCGCTGGTCGGTGGTCGGTGGTCGGTGGTCGGTGGTCGGTGGTCGATGGTCGGTGGTCGCTGGTCGGTGGTGGAAAAAGGTGGTTCTCACGCATTTCACCATTACACCATTTCACCATCTCGATCTCTTCACCTCTGAACAAAACAGTAGTGATCAGGTGGCTCAGATCAGTATTCGATTTCCTTGCTTAGCTGGCCTTCCGGACTGTAGAAGCGCCACTTCCCGATGCGCTCATCATCCTTCATCTGCCCCTCATAAAACACCTGCCCGTTCTCGTGCCAGGCCCGGTACTCGCCCTCTGCCCTGCCAGCCTTGAAATTCCCTTCGCTCCACCTGATCCCATTGTCGTACCAAGCCGTCCACACCCCGTCCTTCTGGCCTTCTCTGTCGAAACCACCTTCAACCCGCACCTTCCCATTCTCCCAGTAAAGGGTTTCGTGAGTCAGAAAGGTGTCGCCCTTCTCGATATTGTAAAGTCGCACAAGAGCTTCCTGACCATTGGGATGCATGTTGACGATTTCGCGGTACTCACGCACCTTGTCACGGCAGGAAAATGCCAGCAGCAATGCTAGTCCTGCTGCGGCAAACAATGAATATCGAATCATCATTTTTTCGGATATGCCTTGAACCACTCTTCGTTCAGCCCCTGAAGCACCACGTTGGTGATGTCGAAGGTATCATTGGCCAACAGCAGGGTTGCGCCACTGGCATAGTTCAGAATGAAATCGTAGTTGTTCACCTCATTGAAACGATCGAGGTAGTTCAGCACACTGTCGATGAATACCTTGTTGCGATCAATCTCCTCCTGGGCAAGCAGCTCGGTGTATTCCTGGCTCTTCCGGTACAGGGCCTGCTCCTTCTTCATGAGCTCCTCCTGAGCCTTGCGCAGGTATAGTTCCGATAGCTTGGCTTCCTTCACGTCCTTTTCCCAAACTCTGTATTCGTTCTCGAGGGCAGCCTGCTCTGCCTTGATCTCTCTCTCCATCCGGTTCTTCTTATCCTCCAACATGCGACGGGCTTCCTTCACCAGCTCATAATTCTCGGTGAGTGTGTCGTTGTTGATGTAGGCAATCTTTACACCCATCACCGAAGGCTTCTGAACAATCGGATAGCTGCTTCCTCCCTTGTCACCCTTCATGAAATACCACACTGCGAAGGCAATCAGGGCCAGCAACAGGACGGCATTCACTGCAAGTACGGGCTTCAGCCAGCCGGGCATCTGAGTTGTTGCCGGGGATTCGGCCCGGGCAGGTTCCTTGTCGGCAATGGCTTCGGCTGAAGAGGCTGTTTCCTCGATTTCGTTCCGGATGGGTTCCAATTCCTGTGCTCCCTGGTTTTCTTCCATGATGGTCAATGTGTTAGGCTAAAGGGTGGGCAAAAATACGAAACGGAACGGCATTGGGCAGAGACCTCGCTCCGGCATCAATTTCCGTATTCACTCAGGAACTTGATGCGCATCAGGCGAATCTCCGATTCATTGAATTCATCCTCCCCCAGATTGCGTAATGCTGCGTCAACATCGTCAGTCTCTGCTTCCTCCTTGAAATATTCGTAGATTTCCTCCTGATGGTAGGGGTCAACAACCTCCTCTATATAATAATTGAGGTCGATCTTCGTCCCTGAAGCTACAATATGCTCGATTTCGGTGATGATATCCTCAGTAGTAAGATTCTTCGAAGTGGCAATGTCCTCCAGGGCCAGTTTGCGATCGATGCCTCGTATGATGTCCACCTTGATACCGCTCTTGTTTACAACCGACTTCACCACCATGTCCATCGGGCGCACAATGTCGTTCTCCTCCACATAGGTCTTGATCAGCTCGATAAAGGGCCTGCCATACTTCAAGGCTTTACCAGCACCTACTCCAGTAATCTGCTTCATTTCGTCGAGGGTGATGGGGTATTGGATGGCCATATCCTCGAGTGAAGGATCCTGAAAGATGACGAATGGGGGAAGGTTCTCGCGACGGCTGATTTCCTTTCGTAGGTCCTTGAGCATGGCGAAGAGCATTGAGTCGGCAGAACCGACCTTTTGTCCTCCGATTCCCAGACTTTCGTCCTCTTCCTCCAGCTTCTCGTAATCATGATCCTTGGTGAGCTGCAGTGACCAGGGGTTCTTAAGAAAACGATGTCCTTCTTCCGAAACCTTGATCAGACCATAGCTTTCGATATCCTTGTACATCAGCTTCAGGATCAGGCCCTGCCTGATGACCGCATGCCAATGCTTCTCATCCTTCCCTGAACCCTTTCCAAAAACATCTAGGTCATTATGCCTGTAAGATTTCAGTGCGGCATTGTGCTTTCCGGTAATCACATTCAGAAGATGGTTGGCCTTGAACTGCTGCTTCACAGCAAGAACAGACTCAAGGACCAGCTCCATATCTTCCATTCCTTCGAATTTCTCCTTTGGATGCAGGCAATTATCGCAGTTTGAACAATCAGGCTTCATGTAGTCCTCGCCGAAATAATGCAACAATTGCTTGCGGCGACACACCGAAGATTCTGCATAGCTGACTGTTTCCAACAGGAGTTGCCGGGCGATTTCCTGTTCTGCAACCGGCTTACCCTGCATGAACTTCTCCAGCTTCTGTATGTCGTCGTAATTGTAGAATGCCAGGCAGATGCCCTCGCCATCGTCACGGCCAGCCCTTCCGGTTTCCTGGTAATACCCTTCGAGGCTCTTTGGGATGTC
>JANJUO010000353.1 GCA_024710535.1 bacterium | reverse complement strand
CATATTTCTACCGTGCTCCTCAGCAATTTGAAGCATTCGAAAATATTATTGTTCCTGAAATTCTAAAAGAAAGAAAAGGGCTTGTAAATCCTATTTTTAGGATTTGGAGTGCGGCATCATCAACAGGAGAGGAAGCATATACTTTAGCAATTCAAATTTTAGAAAAGTTAAAGCCAATATATCCAAATGTGCAATTCCAAATATTAGGCTCCGATATTAATAACGCTGTACTCGAGCAAGCAAGAAAAGGCGTTTATAAAGAATATGCTGTTAGAAATGTACCGCCACATGTATTAAAAAAATATTTCACTCAAAGTGGCAATACATTTATTTTGAGCGAACAAGTTAAGAAAATGGTCAAATTCATGAATATGAATCTTTATGATCCGATTGCGATGAGAAGCGTGAGTGGTGTGGATGTTATCTTTTGTGCAAATGTATTAATTTACTTTGATTTGCCTTCCAAACAGCAAGTAGTTTCTTATTTATATAATTCATTGAATAAGGGCGGTTATTTATTTATTGGTTATTCCGAGTCTTTGCACGGTGTATCTAAAGCATTCAAATTGATGCATTTACCAAAAGCAATGGCTTACCAGAAAGAATAGTGGTTAAGTTTTGTGATAATTTTCCGATTATTACCTTGAGATTGAAATGACGAAAACGATATTAGTAGCTGAAGATTCAGCATCTGTTAGAAAATTTATTACTCTTGCCCTTAAAATTAAGGGTTATAGGGTTATTGCTACCGAGGACGGTATGGAGGCATTGGAAAAACTCCCTACCGAAAAGATTGATTTATTGCTGACTGATTTGAATATGCCGAATGTTGATGGATTGAAATTGATAAGAACGGTCAGACAAGATAAAGAATATGCAGAACTTCCTATAATCATTTTATCATCCTTATCAAAAGATGAGGATATAAACGAAGGACTAAATGCTGGTGCAAATTCTTATCTTATTAAGCCATTTAATACAAAGAGAATTCAGTATGAAGTGGCTAAATACTTAGGTGGCGATGATGCTGATATTTTATAATTTATTTAGAAACTGATTTAATTATTTTTAGAAAGGGGTCGAAATGCGTTTTTTGGTTGTAGATGATTCCCCAACAATGCGGAGAATTGTAATCAACGCATTGAAAACATTTGGTTATACCGAAGTTGTGGAAGCTAATGACGGTGTGGAAGCTATAGAGCAACTTGCTAAGGAAAAGGTAGATTTTGTTATAACCGACTGGAATATGCCAAATATGAACGGTTTAGAACTTACTAAAGCGATTCGGGGAGATGCAAGAATTGCAAATCTGCCAATTTTGATGGTTACAACTCGTGGCTTAAAGCAAGATATTATCGAAGCTTTGAAAGCTCGGGTGAATAACTATGTTGTTAAACCATTTACTCCTCAAGTGCTCAGGGAAAAAATGGATGCAATATTAAAGAATATTCAAGGGGCATAATTATGAATTTATTCTACTGGATTTAAAGATATGAAACAATCCGATATTAATCATGTATTACAAAAAGCTGATGAATTAAGAGCACTTTTTATTCTTGGACAAAGAGTGATTCCTTTCTTAGAAGAAATTTTTGTATTCGTTAGCGAAATTCAGCCTCTTCTTGATGAAATGAATATGTCCATCAAGGAAAACTTAAAAAAAATGCCAAATGCTTCGAAACAACTTTCGAAAGTTACCGAAGCCACCGAAATGGCAACTACTGAAATTATGGATATTGTTGATGGCTTGGTTTATAAAGCTGAAATTATTTCAGGAAATATTAGCAAACTTAGTGAAATCAATAAAGCAAGTCATGCAAAACCTGTTCAATTATTAGAATTGATACATAAGGGAATTCAGCAGGGTGCTGATCTTAAAACTCTTTTGCCTGAGTTGTCTGCTACTATCAATTTAATGAAAACAAAAATCGATTCTGATGCTGACAGTATTGTCAATGCTACAAAGGAAATTCTAAATAGTATTTTTATGGATTCATCTTCGATTATGATGTCTTTACAGGTTCAAGATATTACTTCTCAGCAAATTGCTGCGGTTAATAATTTACTTGAAACTGTTCACCAAAAACTTGGAAAAATTATAGATCACTTTAATTCTTCTGAGGTTAGCGGATTGGTTAATCCGGAAGGAATTGATAAAAAATATAGAGCTAATGTGTCTAAACTTCATAGAAATATTGCTTTTGATCCTGACGCTGTTGATTCGATCTCTAAACAAAAAGAAAGACAATCAGAAGCAGATTCTCTTGTTGAACAGCATAATTCAAGTGGATTAGATGAGCCCGTTTCGTCCGATGATATCGATGCTTTGTTTGGTAATGGTGGAGCTGAAGTTGCTCTTGATGAACCGGCAAATGCTGACGATATTGATGCATTATTTAATGGTGCCGGTATTAGCGAAACTAATCTCGATGAGCCAGTTGATGCAGATGATATTGATGCTTTGTTTAATAATAATTCCGTGATTGTTGAAGAAACTAATTTAGAAGAACCTGCTTCGGCAGATGATATTGATGCTTTGTTTAATGCAACTTTAACAAGTCAACCGTTGCAAGAAAGGGAGTCACCTGAAATTGATGACGACCCATTTGCAACTTTTTCGCAAGATGATATAGACGCAATGTTTGGAAAATAATA
>JANJUO010000346.1 GCA_024710535.1 bacterium | reverse complement strand
ACACAATACAAAAGCGAAAGTTCAAGCTTATGTAACCACAAATGCAAGATTTTTTGATGATATGCGTGGCATTTATCATGATCCTGATACTTGGCAAGAGTACGAAGATAATGCTGAGCGTTTTATTTTCTTCCAAAGAACAGTGGTTGACACAATGCTCACTTTGGGATGGTTTCCTGATATTGTTCATTGCAATGATTGGCAAACTGCTCTTATTCCTGCTTATATGCGTTTGATGTATCCGCAGAAATTCAAGAAAACAAAAATTGTTTTTACTATTCATAATTTTTATAGACAAGGCGTTTTTCCTCTTTCAATCTACAAAAAGACGGAATTACCTATCGAAGAAATCAATAATTTCAAGCATAAGAATATGATTAATTTTATGAAATCTGGTATTACTTATGCTAATTATATTACGACCGTGAGCCCAACTTATGCTAAAGAAATTCTGAATGATAAAGTTTACAGTGGCGGTTTGAACTCTATTTTGAAAGAAAAAAATGATAAATTTACCGGCATTTTGAATGGAATTGATACTGCAACTTGGAACCCTGCAAAAGATGAGTTTATCAAATCAAGACTCAATAATGATTTCGACGAATATAAATATAATAATAAAGTGGCGCTTTGCCAGAAATTTGGATTAGATTTCAAGCCGGGAGTTCCACTTTTGGCTATGATTCCTCGAATTGGCTATCAAAAAGGAACTTCACTAATTATCGATTCTGCTGATGAATTATTCAAATTGGACCTTCAATTTGTACTACTTGGGCAAGGTGATGAAGATTTGAAAGCACAATTAGTTAAGGTAGCCGAGAAATATCCTGATAAATTTAAATATATTTTTGCTTTTGATGATGAATTATCTCATCAAATCGAAGCCGGTGCCGATATTTTTCTTATGCCGTCTCAATATGAACCTTGTGGATTAAATCTAATGTATTCATTGGTTTATGGAACTGTTCCTCTTGTTAGGGCAACCGGTGGATTAAAAGATGTCGCAATTCAATATGATAAAAAAACGAAAACAGGCAATGCATTCGTCTTTAAGAATTACGATAAGAGCGATTTTGTAAATAAAGTTGCTGAAGCTTTGGATTTGTATCAGGATAGCGACCATTGGCAAAATATAATTGAAAATGGAATGGCTGGAGATTACGGTTGGAAGCAGTCTGCATCTAAATATCTCGATATTTATCGCTCAATTTTGAAAGATTAAAAACGGGTAACTTTGATGTTTTTAAAAAAAATTAGTATTCTGGCATTTGTTATTGCTTTTTTTGTTCTTTTAAGTGCTTGCAACGACAAGCCAACCGGTATTGGTGCTGAACTTTTGCCTTCTAACGCAGATATTAAAACCATTACAACTTATGATACTACACTTCTTACCGGGAATGTAGTATATGCCGGTAGAATTGAGTCGCATAATAGAGGAGTGATTCATATTGGGGCATATCTCGATAACTCTGTAACTTCTATTTTAAGATATGATAGAGTTCCTGATTCTCTTTCATATTTAACGGAAAATGATATCGACTCTGTTATTTTGACAATTTATCCAGAAAGATATGCCTTAGGCGATACAGTTAACGGATATTACGGTTTTGATATTTTTAAAGTTTCGCGAAGATGGAGTTTGGATACTACTTCTTGGGATTCGCTTTTTGTTTCTCCGAGAAATTATTTTGATGACAAACCTTTGGCAACTTATGAAGGTCGATTGAAACTTGCAGATACAATGAGTCCGGTTTCTATTAATTTGCCAAAATCATTAATGATAGACTGGTTTCGAACTGTTCCAATGTATGATAGTGTAAAAAAAGTTACAGTAGATTCTTTGATACCAAATTGGGGTATTGCTTTGGTGCCAAAACCCAATACAAACGTAGTCTTTTCATTCGGCTCTCAGAATTCTGCAACCAATAAATATTCTGTTATTCGTGCCCATTATCGAGGAAAAAATGCCAAAGATACTGTTTCATATATGTATTCGGCATTAGATAAAGTCTTTTTCAAGAAAAACATTGCAATCGATGGTAGTATTGTTGTTCAAAATGGGGCAAATATCTGGTCGAAACTGCAATTTGATTTGAGTATGATACCGCCAAATGCCGGAATTCATAAAGCTCAACTCGATATTGTTCTGGATTCTGCGAATTCATATCACGGTAATAATAAATTGGATACAATTATTCAAGCATTATTATTTAAAGAGAAAAATGAAGAAAAAACTATTTTCTATGATTATACTGCGGCAAAAGATCCTGAATCTAATTTATATAGATTTCCGAGTTTGACTTCTGCAGTTCAAAAATGGAATCTTGAAGGTGGAAAAGGACAATTGATAATAACACCTTATAATATGATTAATTTGGCTTATGAAATGGATAAATTAGTATTTTTTGGACCAAATCATCCCGACAGTTCAAAACGCCCTGTTTTAAAAGTAATTTATTCAACTATTAAATCAGGTAAATAATGAAAACGAAAATTTTGTTGATAATATTATTTGTGTCGGCTTATTTTACCTCGTATTCGCAAGGTGGATCAAACTATTCCATCTTTGGAGTCGGAGATATAAATCATTTTGGAAATGCTAACTATGAAGGACTTGCCGGTGTTTCGATAGCAATGCCATCTCTCACCGGAATAAATTACAGAAATCCTGCAATGTGGTCTATGGTTAAAACTACAAGAATGCAAACAGGTTATAAATTTAATCAAAATGTTGTTGATGGAGAGAGCTCTACTCTGCTGCAAAATAATG